>JAYEGS010000177.1:0-2984 GCA_034659215.1 Pseudomonadota bacterium
CGGTGACTGCTCGCGAAGAGGGTTTTACCGAGATTGCCGATATCTTTTTAGCTATCGCTGTAGCTGAGAAACAGCATGAGAAACGTTATCTTGATCTGGCCGCCAATATTGAAGCCGGCCGCGTTTTTAAGCGAGATGGCGAAGTCACCTGGCGCTGCCGCAATTGTGGTTATCTGCATAACGGCAGCGAAGCCGTTGAACTCTGCCCCGCCTGTAATCATGCCCAGGCCCATTTTGAACTATTGGGAGAAAATTATTAAACTAAAATAGTAAGAAAATAATAAAAGTATTGTTTTGACTGTTTGTCTGTGTTATAGGGGTCCCAATAGTTTTTTAACTTCACTAAAACAGGGAGAATACATCATGGCAAAGGTTTTGATCGTCTATTTCAGTCGCACTGGTAATACCGAAAAAATGGCCAATTTTATTGCTGAGGGGATTCGTTTTACCGGAGCCGAGGCAGAGCTTAAAAAGGTGAGTAAAGTCAAATCAGAAGATGACCTTGCCGGTTATGACGGTTATATCTTCGGCTGTCCCACTTATCACCGTGAAATGACTCAGAATTTTAAGACCTTTCTCTTTCTGGCTGAGAAAGCCGGTTTGAGCGGCAAGGCGGCCGGGGCTTTTGGTTCATACACCCATTCCGGGGATGCTCCCAAGATTTTGGCTGATACTATGGAGTATGTGCTGAAGATGAACCTGGTTAACTTGGGTTCTTTTAATGGTTTGGAAGGGAAACTCCAAAGTGATGATCCCGAAATCATTAAATCATGTCAGGATTATGGCAAGGCTGTCGGTCAGATGACTCTCTAAAAGAGTAAAATATTACGACATTAAAGGCCATCTTCGGAAAATCCGGAGATGGCCTTTTTTTTTGGTGTTACTTAATTTCTGATGAACTCGTAAAAAGTATTTGGATGGCTAAGTTAAAATTTCGATAGACAAGATGTAGTGGTTTTCCAGGCGCGAGACCATACATCTAGTATGTCGAGTGTCTGGGAAACCACTACAACGCAGGATATCGGAACTTTTTACGACGCCATCAATTTCTGGGTATGGCCAGCATTCTTTCGAGGGCCAGGCGGGCCCGGTCTGCGGTTTCCGGGTTGACGGTGATGACCGGTTCCAGTCTTTCCAGGGCGTTATGGATATCTTCAAGCGAGATCAGTTTCATGTCCGGGCAGATCATTGCATTTGGGGCGACCGGATGGAAAATGCAGTCGGGATGAGCTTTTCTTAAGGGGTAAATCATGCCCTCTTCGGTGGCAATAATAAACTCTTTGGCATTTGATTGCTTGACAAAGTCGGTCATGCCGCCGGTGCTGCAAACGCCGTCGGCCAATTTGGTGACTTCGGGGCGGCATTCCGGATGGACAATGAGGAGGGCTTCGGGGTGTGCTTTTTTGGCTTTGATGATGTCTGCCGCTCCAATTGCGTCATGAATCGGGCAAAAGCCATCCCATAAAGTCATCCGGCGACCGGTCTGTTCCTGGACATAGGCTCCAAGATTGCGATCCGGAACAAAGATGATCTCCTTTTCGGGAGCAATCGATCTAACGACATTAACGGCATTGCCCGAGGTGCAGCAGATATCGCTTTCAGCCTTGACTTCGGCCGAAGAGTTGACATAGGTGACGACCACTGCGGCGGGCTTTTCTTGGCGCATTTTTTGTAAAGCGGCAGCATCAGCCATATCAGCCAGACCACAGCCGCACTCTAAGCGGGGCAGTATCACTTTTTTATCAGGTGCCAGGATGGCGGCACTTTCAGCCATAAAACGAACCCCGCAAAAAACAATTACCGGATTATCCAGCCGGGCTGCATCGACGCTTAAACCCAATGAATCACCGATTATGTCGGCAATATCCTGGATCTCCGGGGGTTCATAGTTGTGGGCCAGAATAATTGCCTGGCGATCTTTTTTAAGTTGATTAATTTTCTTTATTAATTCCAGCATGTTATTTACCTAAATCCTGCGAACGTTTGCAGGCGCTTTTTAAGGCTTCGTTGAAGGCGTGGCGCAGGCCGTTTTTTTCGAGTTCAGCCAGGCCCGCAATTGTGGTGCCGCCGGGCGAAGTTACCATATCCTTTAGTTCCATCGGATGTTTGCCGCTCTCTTTGAGTAGCTCAGTTGAGCCGAGAACGGTTTCGATCACCAGTTTCCGAGCTAAATCTCGGGGCAGGCCGAGACCCACAGCGGCATCAAGCATCGCCTCAATAACCAGGAAAACGTAGGCCGGCCCGCTGCCGGAGACGGCGGTTACCATATCCATAGCGTTTTCCGGAACCAAAGCGGTTTCGCCCAAGCAGGCAAATATGGTTTGGGTGATTTCCAGGTGTTTTTCTTGAGCGTGGGAGCCTGCTGCAATCGCTGAGATTCCTCGGTTGATCAGGGCCGGGGTGTTGGGCATGATTCGAATTGTCGGGACTTGGTTTTGTAGTGGTTTCTCAAGTCGCTTGCAAGGTACCCCGGCAGCGATTGAGATGAGCAACTTGTCGGTTGTCAGTGAGGCTGCGATCTCGTTCATTACCGGATCGATGATTTGCGGTTTGACGGCGAGAATAATGATGTCACTGTTTAAAACCAACTCCTGGTTATCTTGAGCTACCGGAACCTGCAACTCTTCTTTGAGTAGCTTGCGGCAGTCACTTGCCGCATCCCAGGCTAAGAGGGTCGGGCGTTGCGGGGCTGTCAGCAGGCCCTTAATGATGGCCTTACCCATATTGCCGCCGCCGATAATGCCGATACTGTAGGTCGATAAATCCATTGTTTTCCTTATTTTAAAGTTGGGCTAAGATTCCGGCGACCAACAGAGGAAACATGATTTCATGGTGGCCGATAAGCTGGTAGCCCCGGCCGCTGCCGAGGGTTGGTCGTTTGACGACATTTTCAAAAGATCGATAGTGGCGGTTGAAATCCATGTTGACGGTAGTCAGATTATTGACTTGATGGCCAAGGTTGCGAACCAGTGAGATCGCTTTTA
>JAYEGS010000178.1:0-2957 GCA_034659215.1 Pseudomonadota bacterium
GATCCAATTTATGAGCTGAAAACATATTGCGATAAGCGTGCAAGCTATCCAAATCAAGATCTTCCAAACCAAAACCGGAAAGAATCCGCGTATCACGGCTATCGTCCAGCTGCTCAGCCAACATGCGTCGCACAATCTCTTCAGCGGCCAAACAATCAGAACTATTCAGGTTTTCAATTCAATTCCAGTCGCTATAAATCAAAAAACATCGACCCGGCTTTCCCAACTATCAGAACACCGCGATCGTAACGGTCAAGAGTCACCAAGCCGCATCCTATTCCAACTGCACTTCCATAGTGATGTAATTATACTCCTGACCAGATCGAGACCTTACAGAGCATAAAAAAACCTAATCAATGCAGGACATTTACCCGACAAAGTAAAATAAAAAAATGGCCTGTCTAAAACCAACCATCATCATATGGAGGGGTTACGCGTTTAACGCGTAACCTCTTTTTTGTGCTTGATATAAATTTGATGTAAAACTAATGACGTTGCTTTTGCAATTATGAGACGTCACAAGATTATTCGAATTTTCAAAAAAGTAAAAACCTAAAAGTCAGACTTACTAGAAGGTTGTCCAAAAATAGAAATCAACCGCTTCGTGAAAGGCATCTTTCAGCTCGACGACAGATTCGCCGTGAAAACCGACCGTATCCCGAATGCCGATGATATTACCGAACAGGATATTATCAACCGGATCAAATTCGATTTTAGCTGTATAGCCTTTGTAGCTCAATGTATCCATGGTTTTACCCCTGCTCTTTTGAGAAAATCCCGGCGTTTCGTATTTGATATAGCTTGGCCTCCTGTTTGAACCTGAAGTTATAACTCATCAAACGTAACCTCTATTTCCGCTTGGTCATTGCGTCTGGCGGCAAGGGCGTTGAGCTCTAGATCCTCAAGTTTTTCCATGAGACAACCAGCCACAATGGTTTCAAGCTGTTCCACTAGATAGAGAGGGAGAGATAAGAGATCATATTTAACCTGTTTACGCTGTTTGTGCTCCTGAATTACAGTATTAAGATGTTGCACGGAGGGAAGATTTGTGTCAATTTTCACAGCAAAGGGCGCATCTTTCGTGCCCATAAACTGGTGTAGAGATTTCAAACTACCCGAGGCACCTGATTTCACCTCAATGGGAATAATGCTGCTTCTCATAGCTATAACAAAGTCTACCTCAGCATTGGCAGTACGCCCTTCCCGCAGCCAATAGGTCAATTCGCGATTTGCCTTATCTGAAAGCAACTCCAGTAAATGCTGGCCGATAAACTGTTCGGCAATAGCCCCTTGGTTGATGAGCTTCACCTCTTCCATCTGCGAGACGGCAGGCCAATCTAAGCCACAGATAGTATTCATCAAACCAATATCGAGAAAAAGCAATTTATAGACCTTTTCCTTCAGATCCGCCTGAAGTGGCAACCCCGAGCAGTGACTATGGATCACTTTGCTGATGGCTCGAGCCATTGTCAGCAACTCGATATCCTTCTTTAGTGTCACACTCTGCTCTTGTGACGAAATGTTCGAATATTTAACCTTCACGCCTACATTCCTGGCGGCAAAATTAAACACATTAAGCAGACGATTCAGATTACGTGATCCGGCATATTTTGGAAAATCATCGCGATAAGTATCGATAATAGAACGATGCACCTCGCTGACATCCTTATAACTGCGGCTTTCAGCAAAAACCGCAACGGCCTCCGGCATGCCCCCGATATAATAATATGAACGAATCAGACTTAACAGCCGCTTATGGGCAATCTCGCCAATCTCCTGACCGAACTTATAACCTAAAATAAGCTCCGCAAGCTGTTCTTCTCCTATTGCCAAAAGAAATTCAGAAAATGTCATAGGCCCCATATGCAGATACTGTATCCGGCCCACCGGCATGGAAAAGGTATGATCCTTCAGGGCAAATTCCAGCAAAGATCCGGCACCGACCACTGCCAATTCAGGCATATCCTCATAAAAATAGCGCAGGGAGACAATAGCTTCGGGGATGGCCTGAATTTCATCCAGGAACAAAAGAGTACCAGGCGTGACAGAACCAATATTTGGAAGAAACTCAATTTGCTGGATAATTTTCTGCGGATCTTTACTCGAGAAAACAGATGTTAATTCCGGGTGACGTTCCAAGTTCACTGTACATATGGCAATTTGGTTTTGCCTGGCAAACATCTCAACCAAGGTCGATTTACCAACCTGTCTGGCTCCCCGAATGACAAGAGGCTTGCGTCTTTTTTTATCAAACCAGGAGGAAAGAAGCTCTAATTGTTTTCGTTGCATTAACGGCTCTCCTGTTATCATCTATTAAAAACACATACCTAATATCATAATAGAATTATTTTTTCAACTACCTCTTACGATACAGCCATAATCTTCTACCGCGACATTTTCTTGATTGGCAGTAGCGCATCCTTTTATTGGATTGTCCTGCACCAGTGGCATGGTCGATGATTGCTATTGATTTTCCTTCTTGTCGCAGCTCTGTCAACTGCTGCAAAGCATCCTGTTGATACATTTAATTGAGGCATTGTTTACCTCGCTCTCAAGTCATGGGGCGGATTTTCATTCTACACACTTCATCATAAAACCTGACAACCGTATCCGGCATCCGGGTAGCGGCGGTAATATCTTTTCATGGTTTGCCTATAATTTTCATCATTCAAGATCGCTTCAGCCAGAGCCACGGTTAAGACACTGTCATCAGTGAAGAAAGCCTCAGGGCTGAAAAGTTCGAACTCTTTACTTTTGATATTATTCCATTCATAGACAGAACCGATAATATCACCAGCTATGGCTCCAAGCATAAAAACCTCCTATTTTATTTTAATCCGGTTATTGAGCTGTTTTACCGTCGGCGGCATTACAGGATATTTTCTTCAAAGGCGTTTATTTTTACTTTATTTTTCGCATGATTATGGTATAATCGAGTCATGAAAAAAGCAGAACAG
>JAYEGS010000179.1:0-14218 GCA_034659215.1 Pseudomonadota bacterium
GTCTATGCCGGTGAGATCAGAACTCTGATCGGGGCTAATGGGGCCGGAAAATCGACGACCCTGATGGCGATTAGTGCGATCTTTAAACCGCAACAAGGCGACATCCTCTATCATGGTACGTCGCTTTTAGGCCGGGCTCCGGATGCAATTGTTAAGGCCGGACTCTGCCAGGTACCGGAAGGGCGGCGTATCTTTCCGGGTTTGACGATTCAGGAAAATCTTGAAATGGGGGCTTATTGTCGGCGCGTAAAAGCGGCAATTGCCGCCGATCTCGAAATGGTTTACGATCTTTTTCCGGTCTTAGGAGAACGGCGGCGTCAGGCCGGTGGCACCCTCTCCGGGGGTGAACAGCAGATGCTGGCGATTGGCCGGGCCTTAATGTCGCAGCCGCAGCTTTTACTGCTCGATGAGCCCTCTTTGGGCTTGGCCCCTTTAATGGTGGAAAAGATTTTTTCAATTATAGAACGGATTGCCGGGGAGGGGATTACCATTCTCCTGGTCGAACAGAATGCCCACGCCGCCCTGACCCTGGCCGATTATGGTTATGTGATGGAGACCGGCAAAATCATTCTTGAGGCCCCGGCTAACGAGTTATTATCTGATGAACGGGTCAAAGAGGCCTATTTAGGAGAATGAAATGACAAAACAAATTGTTTGGCGAGTCGAAAAATCATGGTTGGCGAAAGAGCCGGGTCTGCGGGCTTTTTTGCTCTCCGAAGAGCGGGAATTCTATACGCTTTACCAGGAACTGGAAGATAAACTAAAGGTTTTCAAAGAACGTAAACTCGAAAAATCTCTACTTCTGAGTGCCTCGGAGCTTATGTCGGCCGACTACTTTGTACCGCTTAATCAGTTCAAACATCTTAATATCTGGGAAGCGGTAAAAAGTGCTGCTCAACAGGCTTATAAAGAGGCGGTGGCGCTTAAAATCTCGCCTCTGGTATTGATTCTTGACGCTCCGGATGCGAGTGGTTTTCATAAAAAAGCGTTGGAAGGAATTATCCTTGGCGCTTACGCTTATGAGCAGTTTAAGGGCAAAGCTCCAAACCAGGATAAGGATAAAGATAAAGAGGATTTTTGTCCGGAGGTCGTTTTTGTCGTCGGCGGTCTCGACCTGCCGCTTATTAATGATGAACTGAATCGGTTGGAGACGGTCTGTCAAACAGTCAACCGGGTGCGTGATCTGGTTAACCATCCGCCCGCATATCTGGGGCCGGAAGAGTTTGTCGATGAGGCTGTAAAAAGTGCCGGTCGCTGTGCTTTGCAAATTGATCTATGGGATGAAAACCGTCTCCAAAAAGAGGGTTATAACGGCCTTCTCGCGGTTGGCCGGGGAAGTTGTAAGCCGCCGCGGATGGTTACTCTAACCTATGCACCAAAATCGGCAAAAGATGACAAAATTCCGCATGTTGTCTTGGTCGGTAAAGGGATTACGTTTGATTCCGGCGGGCTTTCGCTCAAACCGGGGGCTTCGATGGTCGACATGAAATCCGATATGGCCGGGGCGGCGGCCGTGCTTGGAGCGCTGGAGATTATCGGTCAACTTGGGGCTGAAGTCAAGGTCACGGGAATTTTGGCCCTGGCCGAAAATATGCCGAGCGGTGAAGCTCAGGCGCCGGGCGATATCATTGTTATGAAGAATGGAAAATCGGTTGAGGTCAAAAATACCGATGCCGAAGGCCGTCTTATTCTCGCCGATGCCCTGCAGTTGGGGGCCTCGCTTAAACCTGATTATATGGTCGATGCCGCAACTCTGACCGGTGCTTGCCGGGTGGCTCTGGGGATTCAGGTTGCGGCCGTCTTAGGTCGCGATCGTGATTTGCTCACCCGTCTCATAGCGTCCGGTGAGGAGAGCGGCGAGATTCTCTGGGAGCTGCCCTTCGAAAAGGCCTACCTTGAGGATATGAAGTCCGATTTTGCCGACATCTCCAATATTGGTAACAGCGCTTATGGCGGAACCATTACCGCCGCTCTCTTTTTAGGTGAATTTGTTCCCGAGTCGATCCCCTGGGCTCACCTCGATATCGCCGGTCCCGCTTACCCCGGGAAAAAATGGAAATATTTCGCCCCCGGTGCCACCGGTTTCGGCGCCCGGGTTCTGGCTGGTCTGGTGAAAAACCTGTCAAAATGACTCAACCTCTGGTCAGTGCCATTATTCCGACGTTTAATCGAGCCCAACCGCTGATTCGGGCGGTTGACTCGGTTCTGGCTCAGAGTTGGTCGAATCTTGAAATCATTGTGGTTGATGATGGTTCGACCGACAGTAGTGCCGAGCTCTTGCATGAACGATTCGGGTCGCGCATCCGAATTTTGCAATTGCCCCGTAATCGTGGGGTTAGCTATGCCCGTAACCGGGGTTTCGAACTGAGTCGGGGATCGTTTATCGCTTTTCTGGACTCCGACGATCTCTGGCAGCCGCTAAAAACCGAACGTCAACTTGCCTTTATGCAGGCCCAAGCCGATATCTTGATCTCCCAGACCGATGAAATCTGGATCCGTAACGGCAAACGGGTTAATCCCTGTAAACACCATCAAAAACCTTCCGGTTCTATTTTTGCCGAGTGCCTGCCGCTCTGCGTCGTCAGTCCTTCAGCCGTGATGATGCGGCGCTGTTTTTTTGCTCAAATCGGTTACTTCGATGAAACTCTTCCGGCCTGTGAGGATTACGACCTCTGGCTGCGAACCGCCTGCCGTTACCCCATCCCCCTGTTGGCCGAAAAGCTGGTGACCAAATACGGCGGTCACGATGACCAGCTTTCACGCACCATCCCGGCTCTTGATCGCTACCGGATTCGCGCACTGGTGAAAATTATCAACAGTGGAATCCTGACCCCCTCACAAAAAACCTCAGTCCTTGCCATCCTTAAACCAAAAAGTAAAATCTATCTCAAAGGCTGCCGCAAACGCGGCCGCATCGGTGAAGCTGTTGCCCTAGAGCAATTGATTGAAAAGCTCACGGTGAGGTAATATTTAATGGCCTCACTGTTTGCTTTGGTTGATTGCAACAATTTTTACGTCTCTTGTGAGCGGGTGTTTAATCCTAAGCTTGTGGGCAAACCCGTTATTGTGCTCTCCAATAATGACGGATGTGCGGTTGCCAGATCAAATGAGGCTAAAGCTCTGGGCATCAAGATGGGGGTCCCGGTATTTCAGATTAAAGATATTATCAAAAATAACAATGTCCAGGTCTACTCGTCGAACTATGCCCTTTATGGTGATATGTCACAAAGGGTCATGCAGGCGCTGATGCGATTTACCTCCGAGTTGGAGATCTATTCTATCGATGAAGCCTTCCTTGATTTGTCCGATTGTAAATGGTTTGATTTTGCGGAGTATGGCCGCGACCTGAAAAACAGGGTAGAAAAATGGACCGGAATTCCGGTTTCGGTTGGTATCGCCGCAACTAAAACCCTGGCCAAACTAGCTGGCCGGCTGGCTAAAAAATCGAAGAAAGCCAATGGTGTCCTGGATCTAAGTTCATCAAAATATCTGGATAAAGCTCTTGAATCTGTCGTGATCGGCGATGTTTGGGGTGTCGGCAGAAGGTACGCCGCTTTTTTAAAGAGTAAGGGCATTGAAAATGCTCTGCAGCTTCGTGATGCTGACGATAATCTTATCCAAAAGAAAATGGGTATTGTCGGTCTCAGGTTGCTCAATGAACTTCGGGGTATTTCATGTTATCCCCTTGAGCAGTCACCGCCCCGTAAGAAATCGATCACCGTATCCAGGACTTTCAGAAAAGGGATAGAGTCGCTCGATGAATTGCTGGAGGCGGTTGCCGCCTATATCTCGTCGGGCGCGGAAAAGTTGAGACGCGAGAGGTTAGGGGCCGGGGTCTTGATTGTCTACGTTATGACCAATCGTTTCAAGGATGATTATTACTACAATAGTGCTACGATTAATCTCCCGGTTCAGACCAATGATACCTCGGAGTTGATCGGTTATGCTCAAGATGGGCTTAAGAAAATCTACAAAAAGGGGTGTCAGTATAAAAAAGCCGGAATTTTGCTCAATGATCTTGGCTCGGAAGCACTGATTCAGGCTAACTTTTTTGATACGGTTGACCGGGCCCGGTCAAAAAAAATGATGCAGGCACTGGATACAATTAATTGCACTATGGGCTCCGGTGCTATCCAATATGGGGCCGTCGGATTGGCTCGCAATCAGAGTTGGAAAACCGCTTTTAATCAACGCTCCAAAGCTTATACAACTCATTGGGATGAGCTCGCGGAAGTGTTAAGCTAGTGGAATACTTTACGGAATTTGGTTACGCCGGACTTTTCTTAGCTTCATTTTTAGCGGCAACGATATTGCCGTTGAGCTCGGAAGTCGTGCTTAGTTTGTTGTTGTTGAATGGTTTAAACCCAACCATGTTAGTGAGTGTCGCGACTATGGGCAATGTTTTTGGGGCATTGCTAAATTATGCAATCGGGTTGTGGGGCGGTGTTTTTCTGGTGCAAAATATTCTGAAAGTTTCGGAGACTGAATCGGCTAAAGCCCAGAAAACGTTTGAAAAGTATGGGGTATTCAGCCTTTTTTTCGCCTGGGTGCCGGTGATAGGTGATCCCTTAACCGTAGTTGCAGGAGTGATGAAAATAAATGTCCTGTTATTTTTGTTGCTGGTTACAGCGGGCAAATTAATTCGCTATGTGGTCATCAGTTATGTCGTTCTTATGCCATAACTGATGACTATGTCTATTTCACGATGACGTATTTACTCTGCCTTTTTTTTGATCTTCTTGGACTTGTCGGCGTTGGCGACGGCCCAGAAAAATGATTGGACATCAATCATGTCCTTCGGCGTGAGATTATCTCCGTAAGCTTTAAGTTCGGTTTTGAAATATTCGCCAAAATCGAGCAGGGCTTTGTATGTTTTCCAGTTTAACTTAGGATCATAATGGAGCTGGAAAGCACATGTTTCGGCGGCTTTTTTGGTTACGGTAGGTTTTAAGAAGAGATATTTATCCGGATCGGACAGATAGAGAAAATATGTCTGGGTTGTCCATTTGTCGGCTTTTAAGGTGGTCAGAGTTTTGGCAAAATTCATGAATCTGGATTTTATATCCTGACTTCCATAGAGTAGTTGGAAAAGGGATTTGCAAAATAATTTCCGGTTTTCCGCATCAATCAAACCATCTTTAAGGCTCATCTTTTCATTGGGGAAAATAAGGTTTGTTTTGTTTATCACAGAGAGACTAAGTTGTGCGATTTCCTCGTAATCTTCATCATCAAGTAACTGCTGAAACTTTTCCCGGTTCAGTGTAGTTGTCAGTATCTCTCGGGCCTCTAACTTGTATTGCCTCTCTTCACGGTTATATTTATCATCGTTAAAGCCCTCAGGAAAAACCTTTAAAAAGATATCGACCATCTTTTGCATGTTTTTATATGTTGCTGGGGTTTTCGTTTGGCTTTGATCAACGTTGTCGAGCAGAGGATGGGAGCTGATTTCATCTACAATCTCGATATAATTCGGACTGTAAAGCAATGTTGTCATTCCGCTGTTTATAAAAAATGCTCTAAATTTGCTAGGAGATAAAACCTGCGTTACTTTGCCCAAACCCCACTCGGGTTTATTTTTATGTTTTATAAAAGTCCGATTATTCAAACGCATGTTTTTTCTCCTGGTTGAGTTTTATCTTTGTTGGTTCGGGGTTGCTGATTATAATGTCTGTGGCTATGGCTATTTGCCATCCAGTAGTCTGCCGATGCCGCCCAAGACCGAGCCTTCACCCTTGTCGCTGCCGCCGGTGGATGGGGCGTGGGCAATGATGCGGTCGGCCATTCTTGAAAAGGGGAGGCTTTGCAGGTAGACGGTTCCAGTGCCGTTTAAGGTGGCAAGAAAAACACCTTCACCCCCGAAAAACATCGATTTAAGGTTTCCGGCTCGCTCAATATCGTAGTTGATACCTTGCGTGAAGCCGACCAGACAGCCGGTGTCGACTAAGATAGTATCGTTGTTGAGCTCTTTTTTGATGATTGTTCCACCGGCATGAATAAAGGCCATGCCGTCGCCGTTTAATTTTTGCAAAATAAAGCCTTCGCCGCCGAAGAAACCGGCTCCCAGCTTTTTATTGAAGGCGATACCGACTTGGGTGCCGAGAGCGGCACAGAGGAAGGCATCTTTCTGGCAGATAAATTCCCCGCCGACATCCTGCAGGTTAAGGGCGATGATTTTTCCGGGGTAAGGGGCGGCAAAAGCGACCGATTTTTTCCCGCCCCCGGTGTTGGTGAAATGGGTGAGAAAGATTGATTCACCGGTCAGAACCCGTTTGCCGACTCCTTTAAGCAGTCCGAAGAGGCCCTCGTTGGCTTCTGAGCCATCGCCCATTTTGGCTTCAAACGAGATTCCTGAATCCATATAGTTCATGGCTCCGGCTTCCGCGATAACGGTCTCATTCGGATCCAGTTCAACCTCCACAATCTGCATATCATTGCCGATTATCGTATAATCCACTTCATGACATATCATAATAAAGTCCTTTTTGCATAGATATTGTACTGGCTGGGTTGCAGGATTGGAAGGTACAAACTTGAATCATAACACAAAGTAGCAAAAATGGCTCGATAAAACAACGAAAAAAGCGATAAGTGATGTTTAACGATGGTCGTGTTTTGTTTCACTTGGCCGGAGAGGTTGTTGGTACGCTGTTTTTTTATTGACAAATATTCTGAAATGGCGGAAAGTTTTTGCTGTGTTGAGGTTTTTATGAGAATGAATTGGTTTTTTATTTATTACGGGGTTGATTGTTTTGCTTGGAGCAGGGTTGGGAGAGGTTGCGGCGTCAGAGTCGGTTGGTGAAGTGAAAGAGCTCGTTCCGGAGATGGAAGTCGGTGTTTTTGACGGTTGCCTGGGGGTCGAGATTATTTATGGTGTCAGGGAGGTTGATGCCGAAAAAGGGGCGGTGGTTATTGTCAATGGCCGCAACGAAACTTTCGTCAAATATCGTGAAGTAATCAATGAGCTGACGGTTGCCGGGTTTTCGGTCTACACCTTCGATCATCGTGGTCAGGGGTTTTCCGGACGGCAACTCACCGACCCCCATAAAGGTCATGTTGACAGCTTTGACGATTATGTCGCCGATCTTCACTTTTTTTTGGAGCATATGGTCAAGCGGCGGCCGCATGACTCTTGTTTGGTTCTGGCTCATTCGATGGGGGGTACCATTAGCCTGTTGCATGAGCTGCGTTATCCCGGAAACTTTGCCGGCATAGTTATGACCGCCCCGATGCTCGGCTTCTCCACCGCTCCCTGGCCCGCCTTTCTGGTGCCGCCGCTCTTGTCTCTGCTTGAAGCTCTGGGACAGAGTCAAAGATATATTCTTGGAGGAGGGCCTTTTCAGCCGGAGTCTTTTAGCGATGATAATATTTTGACCTCTGATCGGGAGAACTTTAATCGTAATCAACGTCTTATGGCTGAGTACCCCAAGGTTCAGTTGGGCTCACCGACCAACGCCTGGGTCAAGCAGGCCTTGGTGGCGATAGATAAGATTTGGCTCAGCCATGCTCAGGAGGCGATCGAAGAGGTTATGGCGGGGGCTGAAAGCTTGCGGGCGCCGCTCCTGATTCTTCAGGCCGGGGCAGATCGAGTGGTTGATAACCCGGCGCAAGAGCGATTTTTTTGCGGCCGAGCCGGCAATTGTGAGCTTCAGGTGATTCCGGAAGCCCGGCACGAGATTCTGGTGGAAAGTCCGGAGCTTCGGGAGATGGCCGTTAAAGCAATGCTGGATTTTTTTGAACAGGTTTGCGGTGATTAACTTGACATCAAAGTATAATTTGTTATTTTTATCAATAGAGCCCGATTTTAATTATGCTCAAGTAGTGCCCCCCCCGAATACAGTCTCCTGGTCGATCTTAAGAGTGTGTGAGGTATGGCAAATTGCAAGAGAAACCCACAACCAACCAGAGAACTACCAAGAGTGACCTTCTGTTGGAGGTGGTGCGGCAACTGACCGAAGAGTTGAATGTTGGAAAGGGCTACACCCTGACGATAACCCTGGATAGTCTCCTGGATCGTGATCTCGGGCTGGACAGTCTGGCCCGGGTCGAACTTCTTACCCGTATTGAGCGTCGTTTTGCCGTAAAACTTTCGGAAAATGATCTGGCCAGGTCCCTTTCCCCGCGCGATCTTTTGCGTGCGCTTCTGGCCGCCGATGCCGGTGGAATCGGTCGCGGCATTATGCTGG
The DNA here is from genome assembly GCA_034659215.1 of Pseudomonadota bacterium. Lineage (GTDB taxonomy): Bacteria > Desulfobacterota > Anaeroferrophillalia > Anaeroferrophillales > Tharpellaceae > Tharpella. Next base: position 8,184 of record JAYEGS010000179.1, read on the forward strand.
AGAAATTGGCTGCCAGCGACCAAATTACAAGTGCCGCAACCCACGCCGAAACCCTGCTTGAGGTTCTCGCATGGCATCTCCAAAGCCATCCGCAAAATGTTCATATCAACCTCTACATTGAGGGCGCCCTGCAGGAAAAGATTACCTTTCGCGCGCTCATGGAGGGTGCTGAAAGTGTAGCTTGCGGTCTGCGACACCAAGGTCTTGAGGTGGGCCGGACGGTCGCCCTCATGTTACCCACCAGTCGGGACTATTTCTCCAGTTTTTTCGGTGTTCTGTTGGTTGGCGCGATTCCCGTACCCCTCTATCCCCCAGCCCGACCGGCGCAGATTGAAGAGCATCTGACTCGCCATATTGGTATCTTAAAAAACTCCCAGGCCGCGTTGTTGATCACGATTCCTGAGGTCTTGCCCCTGGCCCGGCTCCTGAAGGCGCAGGTCAAAACCTTGCGGGGTTCCGTAACCGTGGCCGAACTTGCAGCGCATGGCGGGCATCTCGTGCCCCATATCGCCAAGCCCGGTGACACCGCTTTTTTGCAGTACACCTCAGGTAGTACCGGTAATCCCAAAGGGGTGGTTCTCTCGCACGCTAACCTGCTCGCCAATTTGCGCGCGATGGGGGAGCGCATAAAGGTGAGTTCCAGCGATGTCTTTGTCAGTTGGTTGCCGCTCTACCATGATATGGGTCTGATCGGGGCCTGGTTTGGGAGCCTTTATTACGGTTATCAGTTGGTGATCATGTCTCCGCTCTCTTTTCTGATTCATCCCGAAAGTTGGTTGTGGGCTATGCATCGGCATCGGGGAACCCTTTCGGCAGCGCCCAATTTCGGCTATGAACTATGTTTGAAAAAGATTGATGACCGGGATATTGAGGGGCTCGATCTAAGTTCCTGGCGGCTCGCTTTTAACGGGGCGGAACCGGTCAGTCCGGAGACCGTGCGCAATTTTGGCAAGCGTTTCGGGCGTTACGGTTTCGGTTCCGAGGTTATGGCTCCGGTCTACGGACTGGCCGAATCATCGGTTGGCCTGGCTTTTCCCCCGCCGGGTCGCAGGGCTCCTATCGACCGGATTGTCCGGGAGCCTTTTATGCGTTTCGGCCGGGCGGAACCGGCCTCTGTCGGCGATGTCAAGGCCCTTCGTTTTGTCGCCTGCGGACTCCCGTTGAAAGACCATCAGATCCGGATTGTCGATGCTCAGGGCCGGGAACTGGGTGAACGCCGGGAGGGTCGCCTGCTCTTTACCGGGCCCTCGGTGACCAGCGGTTATTATCGCAATGTCGAACAGAACAAACGGCTTTTTCAGGGGAAATGGCTCGATTCCGGGGATCTCGCTTATATCGGCGATGGTGACGTCTATATTACCAGCCGGGTCAAGGATATTATCATTCGGGGCGGCCGAAATATCTACCCTTATGAGCTTGAGGAGGCGGTGGGCAAGATTGCCGGGATCAGAAAGGGTTGTGTCGTCGCCTTCGGCAGCCTGGATCGGCATTCGCAGACCGAGCGCCTGATTGTGTTGGCTGAAACCCGGGAGACGGCGGCCGAGCGCCTCACCTCTCTGCATAGCGAGATCAACAATCTGACTACGGATATTCTGGGATTGCCGCCCGATGATGTTTTGTTGCTGCCGCCTCATGCCATTCTCAAAACCTCAAGCGGCAAGCTCCGGCGGGCGTCTACCCGCGACCTCTATGAAGAGGGCCGTTTGGGTAAATGGCAAAGAGCGGTTTGGTGGCAGCTGCTTCGGGTGGCGTTGGCGGGTTTGCTGCCGCAGGTTTTAAGGGGATTGCAGGCGTTGGGATCGTATCTTTATGCCGGCTATGTTTGGGGCCTCTTTCTGCTCTTGGTCCCTCCCGTTTGGATATTGCTTCTTTTGTTACCAAGATTTGGGCAGCGTTGGGCACTTTTGCAGCACTCGGCGCGGTTCTTGGTACGGCTTTCGGCGACCCCTCTGGTGGTGCGGGGCCTGGAGAACCTTCCCCGCGAGGATCCCGTGGTTCTGGTGGTCAACCATTCGAGCTATCTCGATGCTCTGGTTCTGGTTGCGGCGTTACCGTTGCCGTTTAGTTTCGTGGTTAAGGCCGAGCTCAAGGAGAGCTTATTTTTTCGTCTCCCTCTGGCCCGTATAGGGGCGGAGTTTGTCGAACGTTTCGATGTTGAAGAGGGGGTCTCCGGCGTGCGTCGTATGGCCCGGGCCGAGGTTTCGGATAGGTCACTTCTCTTTTTTCCAGAAGGAACTTTTCATCGTCTGCCCGGCCTTTTGCCGTTTCGGATGGGTGCCTTTGTCACGGCGGCTACCGCCGCCCATCCCGTGATTCCGGTGATTCTCAGAGGTACCCGGCAAAAGCTCCCTTCAGGTTCCTGGCGGCCACGCCCCGGACTGGTTGCGGTGACGATTGGCAAACCGATTCAGCCTAACGATGCCGGTTGGGCGGCGGCGGTTGTTTTGCGTGATGGTGTTAGAGAAGAGATTTTACATCACTGCGGTGAGGTTGATCTGGCCGACACCCGGCCGCCGGTACGCGGTAAGCAGCGGCAAAATTATGTTTCCTGATTTTACCTTGGAAAAAATCGAAAAATCTGGTATCAAAATTTTTTCATTCCAAAGGTCGAGTAAAACCTGGGCCGGCAGGAAAAATAAGTGTTTTCATTAAAGATCTCGATAATAAAATATTCGAGAGGTAAACACCTTTAGGGGCTTGGCGTGATCCGGATCGGTTTGTTCATTATATGTACCATTTTTTTTGTTCGTTTCTCCCGGCGGGCTTTAGGTAATCCGGGAAGTCACGGGTTTTATCGATTTTTTGTTTTTGAGGGTCTTCTACTTCTGGTTTTACTGAATCATCCCTATTGGTTCAGGGATCCATTTTCACCGTTGCATCTGGTTTCCTGGTTTTTTTTAGGGGTCTCAATTTATTTTGTCATCCGCTCTTTTATGCTGTTTAAGGCGCATGGTGGTCATGCTGAACGAGAGGCGATGCCGGAGAACCACTCTTTTGAAAATACCGTCCGGGTTGTAGAAGATGGGCTCTATCGTTATGTTCGACATCCGATGTACGCATCCCTGCTCTTTTTGGGGTGGGGGGCTTTCTTTAAACATATTACACTCGTAAATATTGCTCTGGTTTTTTCGCTGAGCGCCCTTCTCATTGTGCTGGCAAAGGTGGAGGAGCGTGAGAATGTCCAATTTTTTGGCTCGGAATATGCCGATTACATGCAACGGACGAAGATGTTTATTCCCTGGTTACTGTAAAACTGGTTGCAGTGCTCTTTCCCTCCTGAAAAACAATTTCATGTCATCTTCATTCCTATCCGTCATTTATTGAAAATTAAATCCAGATTGGTTAATATGAATATTTTATTATAAACTTTAGGCCTTTTTATGTTAAAGGTTGATGGCGTTGTAAAAAGTTCCGATATCCTGCGTTGTTGTGTTTCTCCAGACACTCGACATACTATATGTATGGTCTCGCGCCTGGAGAACCACAACATCTTGCACCCCAAGGGCACTTCCTACGGGGCGTCTATCGAAATTTTTACTTAGCCATCCCGTGAGTTTTTACTAATGTATCAAGGTTTATGCAGGAATAGATTTATAAAAATGGCGGTGGCCAAAGGTTTTCATGAAAAAGGTTTTAGTGCTCTATTATTCGCAAAGTGGGCAGCTTAAAAAGGTTATGGATCGTATTGTTATGCCCCTGGAGCATGATGATGAGATCGAGTGTGATTATCGAGCCATCAAGCCGGTGCATCCATATCCGTACCCGTGGCCTTTTTATGAGTTTTTTAGTGTTTTTCCCGAAGCCGTCTATCTCGATGGATGTGATGTCGAACCGATAAAAGTGCAGGACGAGTACGATTTGATCGTGCTGGGCTACACTTCATGGTTTCTCTCGCCCTCGATCCCGGTAACCGGTTTTTTGCAAAGCGATCAAGCTAAACGTCTCTTTAAAGATAAGCCGGTCGTGACCGTGATTGCCTGTCGTGATATGTGGCTGGTTGCCCAAAAGAAGATGAAGTCGCTGCTTAAAGGTCTTGGGGCTCGTTTGCTCGATAATGTGGTCTTGACCGATCGGGGAAAATCACTTTACACGTTCGTGACGACACCACGCTGGTTACTTACCGGGAAGAAGGATGCTTTTTGGTTCTTTCCCCAAGCCGGGATTTCCGAAGAGGAGATTGCGGCGGCGTCACGTTTCGGCGAACGTTTAAGTTCCGCCTTAGCTAAAGATGAAGAGAAGCACTGTGCTTCGATGCTAAACCATCTGGGTGCCGTTAATGTCAACGGTAAACTGATTGCGTCCGAGCGCATCGCCCACCGCAGCTTTTTGATTTGGAGCAAATTGATTAAAAAAGCGGGGGAACCCGGCTCTCGGGGACGCAATGTCGTTATTACGGTCTATGCGATCTTTTTGCTGATGTTGATAGTGACGCTGGTTCCGTTGAACATGTTAATCCGCAAGCTCATCTATCCATTCAGAAAAAAAGCTATTGACGAAGCTGTTATTAATTATGAACTTCCTTCAGGAAGGTGAAAATAGAGCATGACACGAAAAGTTTACATCAATAATATTGCGGCCTTTTTGCCTAACCAACCGGTTTCCAACGAAGCCATGGAGTCGGTTTTAGGTCAGGTTGGCGAACGACCATCCCGGGTGCGTAAAATGATTTTGCGTAGTAATAAGATAACCTCCAGATATTATGCGATTGACCCGGATACGGGGGCGGCAACCCATAGTAATGCCGAGTTAACCGCCGCAGCGATCCGCAAACTTGGCGAACAAGGATGTGATATAGATACTATTGAACTACTGGCCTGTGGTACGACGCTGCCGGATCAGTTGATGCCGAATCACGCTCTGATGGTTCATGGAGAGCTTGGGATTCCTCCTTGTGAAGCGATTGCGACGGCCGGTATTTGTTTGGCCGGGACGATGTCGCTTAAGTATGGCTATCTATCTATCCTCGCCGGGCAGAGTAATAATGCCGTGGCTACCGGTTCGGAGAATATCTCCTCAATGATGCGCGGTTGGAGTTTTGCGGAGGAAATTGATTTACGGGTTGCTCAACTGGAGAAAAATCCGGCAATCGCTTTTGAAAAGGATTTTCTGCGCTGGATGTTGAGTGATGGCGCCGGTGCGCTCTGGATGAGTAATAGACCAAATCCCGAGGGGCTCTCCCTGCAGGTTGATTGGATCTATCAGAAATCCTATGCCAATGAACTTGATGCCTGTATGTATGCCGGGGCGGACAAGATGGCAGATGGCAGATTAATGGGGTGGCGCGAGTATCTACCTCAAGCGTGGTTGGAACAGTCAATTTTTCCGATCAAACAGGACGTTAAATTGCTCAATGAGAAGATTGTTGAATACACCGTGACTAAACCGCTTTTAGAGCTTGTGGAACAGGGTAAAGTCGAGGCGGAAAAGATCGACTGGTATCTGCCGCACTATTCGTCGGGATTTTTCCGCGACAAGGTTTACGAAGGGATGCAGGCGGCCGGGTGTGACATTCCTCAAGAAAAGTGGTTTACGAACTTAAGTTCAAAAGGCAATACCGGTTCGGCCTCGATCTATATTATCTTAGAAGAGCTCTTTAATTCGGGACGCTTGAAAAAAGGGGAGAGACTGCTCTGTTTTATCCCCGAAAGCGGTCGTTTTTCAACCGCATTTATGCACCTGACGGTGGTCTGAATGGAGAGCAACCGGGTTCCTCAGGACAATATCTCGACGCTTGCCAACCATAAAAAAGCGATTTATGCAACCTGTGAGACGGGTGCCTACGGGATTGTCGCTTCATCCGGTTGGGAGGTTGAAGAAGAGGTCACCAGACAGGCTCTTGAGGAACTTGAACGGCTCGCGCGTGAAGCTTATCTCAAAGTTCTTTCAGGAGAAGTCTCGCCCTTGTATTTTCATATGTATGATCAACGCATGGACTTACAGGTTCTCGCCCAGACAACCGGGATTTTCAAGTGGCGTCTCAAGCGTCATTTCAAACCGCAGGTTTTTGTCAAACTTTCCCAAAAAATGCTTGAACG
>JAYEGS010000180.1:0-2921 GCA_034659215.1 Pseudomonadota bacterium
GCGGAAGCGCTAATCTGACATATGATGTAACGGATGATGATTTTGTCAATTTGATGTTTTATGCTTACAGAAGCAATCTTACCCGCTATCGGGACAAAGATACCCATGTTGACGAAGAATACCATGATCGCGACATTTACGGCGGAAGCGCCAGTTACGTATGGAACACGCTGCTTGGCAGTATGGAAAACAGCCTCACCGTTGGTATTGATGCACAACTAGAATTGACGCACACGATCAATGCCCGAAGTCTGAGCCGCGTTCGTACTGCACGTGAGGATATAAGGGTTGACGGCGATTCAACCCTGAACACATATTCTGTATTTTTTCAAAACCAACTGATGCCTACAGAGGCATGGAAAATCACTGTCGGCGGTCGTTATGATCACATGTCTGGAAAACTGAAGGACAACACAGACGGCAAAAAGACTGATATGGAAGATCAGGATATCTTCAGCCCCAAGGCAGCAGTTGAGTTTACTCCTTTGAGCGGATATACGGTTTTCGCTACTTACGGTGAAGGCTTCAAACTTCCGAACGGATTCGACAAATTCAAGTATCCGGATCTTGAATCTGAAGAATACAAACAGTACGAATTAGGCCTTAAGCTGAACCCGATCCACAGTTTTCAGGCCACACTGACAGGGTTTATCCTGGATGTAGAGGATGAAATCGTAACTGACGTTGCGGCCGATACCAAGGTAAATGAGGGTAATACCCAGCGTAAGGGAATTGAACTGGAGTTAAACTATTATCCCATGGATCATCTTGAGTTGTATGGCAATGTTTCTTATACTAAAGGAGAGTATACAGACTACGTCGATAAGGGCACAGACTATTCCGGATCTGATATTGATTTGATTCCGGATTGGATTTACAGCCTTGGAGCTCAATGGAAGCCTCCTGAGGGCTTTTTTGCCGGCTTTGACTACCGTTACGTAGGGGAAGGCTATAAAGCAAAATATGAAGTAGGCTATACCGGATCAAAAAAGAAGACAATTGACTATTGGGTAGCTGATGCGCAGATAGGATACCAATACAAGAGTTATTCGATTACACTGGACGCGACAAATATTTTTGACGAGAGATATCCAGCTTATGAGTCCGGATCCTCTTTTAGAACGGCAAATCCCAGAGGTTTTTTTGTGACCTTTGCGCTAAACTATTAGTTTAACATGATAATAGCTGGTAAGCTGGTAAGCTGGTAAGCTAATAAACTTAACAGCTTAACAGCTTAACAGCTTAACATCTCAACAGCTCAACAGCTCAACAGCTCAACTGCTCGCCCAAAGGGCGCTAACTTACTAATCATAAGGAGAAAAAAATGAAGATTTTTGGAAAAACATTGGGAGTATTAGGTTTGAGTTTGGCTTTGATTCTGGGTGTATTCTTTACGCCTGCCGGCGCCCATTTTATGTGGATCAACGCTGGTGATTATACACCACCAATAAAGACGCCTGCAAAGTTTACCATCGGGTGGGGGCATGCCTTTGCCAGTCCAGTCGGCAATGTCATGTATAAACAGGAAGGTCTTGAGAAGATATACATGCTTGACCCGGATGGTAATGAACTGAAGATAAAGCCCATCAACGAGATTGAGTTCAGCGTGGAAAAACCATTGAAAAAGGCCGGCGCCTATCTGGCAGTTGTCAAGAGAAAAGAAGGTTTTTTTACAAAGACGACCAAAGGGTACGAGCGTCAATCCAAAAAAGGTCTGAAGAACGTTATTCAATGCGGCTATTACGGCATGTATGCAAAGGCGGTAGTTGATGTGGAGAAAGGCGGGGGAAAGAACCTCACCAAACCGGTCGGCCATATCCTTGAGATAGTTCCCCTGGAAGATCCGGCCAGCCTGAGGGAAGGAGACTATATGCCTGTAAAGGTTCTGTATAACAACGAACCTCTTAAGACAGAACTCTATGCCACCTACGTCGGATTTTCCACAGAAAACGCATGGGCTTATACCACAAAAACGAATAAAGAGGGCATGGGCAAAATAAAGATGCTCAAATCAGGTGTCTGGCTGATCAAGGCTGGTCATACGGTGCCGTATCCTGATCCTGAGGAATGCGATCAGTATTCGTATTCTGCCACATTGACCTTTGAGGTTAAGTAACACCTTTATATTCTTTTTACTACAACCCTCTTCTCCATGTTCTGGGGAAGAGGGGGTATGTGGTTAAACCAGGAAAGGAACAGTGATAACAATGATAAAGCAAACAACAAGCGCTAAATATCAACAATCATCAATAATTGCCGGCATTTTTGACTATATGGGAAAAGGGATTTCAACAATTGTTGCAGTTATAGTCCTATCTCTGGCTGCATCGGTTGCATTTGCAGGGGATGATGAGGCTGAAAAAAAAGGAACAATGCGCCTCAAAGATATCGTGGTAACCGGTACAAGAACTCCTCATGCCTTAAAAGATGTTCCGGTGGAAACTGTGCTGATTAACAGGGAGGATATTGAGAAAACAAATGCGCAAAACGCTATGGATATTTTGAAGAATATCCCGGGAATTGATTCATCTGTTCACGATGATGTTTTTGGAACATACACATGGCGGGCTAAATTACGAGGGTTAAACTTTAATGACGGTTACGGGCTGATCCTCATTGACGGGCAAAGAGCCATGGGATGCGGTCAAAGCGGCGGCATGGGAGAATATGGTTCCGGACTCAACCAGATTCCAGTGGATATGATCGAAAGAATCGAAATTGTCAAAGGCCCCAGTTCGGCACTATACGGCAGTGATGCCATGGCCGGCGTTATCAATATCATCACCAAAAAAATACCAAAAAAAGCAACAGGAAGCGCGGGTGCGTCGTATGGCTGGTACAAAGTCAAAGAAAAAGAAAAGAACGAAGAAATCATAAAGACTTCTGATGATGGTCATAGCCGTAACATCTCTACGACTTAC
>JAYEGS010000181.1:0-2911 GCA_034659215.1 Pseudomonadota bacterium
CATCATCCGACGTATAATCACTATATTTTTCCGACTTAAAGAGCTTTTCGATGCCAATCTGCTCAAAAAGAATAAATTTCTGATCCCTGACATTTACCAATCCGTTTCCCATGGTTTTTCTCCTTTTTTTGTCTTTTACGAACAATTAATGTAAGATGGTTAAAAGTTTAATTTTCTAAATACAATTCAATTTAATTAATGACTGACCACTCACTCATTTTTATAACAAAAAAATTTCCATTCACTATCATGCTGTTTTAGCGAGCAAAGCCCGCTGTAAGATATAGACGACATCATCAATCCTCTCCTTGAGATCATAACGACGACGACTTAAAACCCAGCAACTGACAACCTCATCGATACTGCCGAAAATCACTTTACGGGCGATATTGGCATTGAGGGCGGAATCAATCACACCCTGTTTTTGCCCCTCGACAACAAAACTCTCGATAAGTCGATAGAAGTTACGCAAAGGTTCGGCAATCCCCTGGCGAATTTTGGTACTTGACTGGCGCAATTGAATTTGCAAAAAATTGGCTAATACCGGATCGGTTCCCATGTTCGTCAAGTGGTAACGAATCAAAAGCTCAATTTTTTCCCAAGCATCACTGCAACCAGTGGTCAACTTTTCAATATCACTGATCAGACGATTGATTTTCTCCTGAAAGACGGAGACCAGAACCTCCTCTTTATTGGCAAAATAGAGGTAGATCGTACCGTCCGCAACATTGGCCTTTTTGGCGATCTTTGAAACCGGGCAGTCATGATAACCGTACTCTGAAAAAGCCTCCAGAGCCGCTTCAATAATTGCCAGGTATTTCACCCGTTTGCGAGGATCATCGGGAACCCCTTTAACCTCCCGATAATCCTGGTCTGTAAGCTTAGTCTTCATAAAGGGCATCAAGCTCCTTTTGAAATTTAGCGGTTACAATCTTACGTTTAAGTTTTAAAGTCGGAGTCACTTCGTTATTGTCCATTGTAAACTCGCTGTTCATAACGACAAACTTTTTGACCTGCTCGTAACCGGGGATTTCATGCTCTAGGTGAACTTTCTCGATCCGCCGGCCAAGCATCGCCCGGATTTCCGGATTTTCGATCAGTCCCTTGATATCGGTAAAGAGGATATCATTTTTCAAGGCGTACGCTTCAACCTTCTCAAAATCGGGCACCAACAGGGCTGAGATAAACTTTTTTCGGTCGCCATGAAGCATCACTTCGGTAATATATTTATCCATCTTGAGCAGGTTTTCGAGATGCTGGGGCGCGATATTTTTACCCCCGGCGGTAACAATGAGATCCTTTTTACGATCGGTAATTTTCAGGTAATTATCACTATCAAGTTCACCAACATCTCCGGTACAAAACCAGCCGTCGACAAAAGCTTCAGCGGTAGCCGCCGGGTTATTGTAGTAACCAATGGTTACATTAGGCCCTTTGGTAATAATTTCGCCATCATCGGCAATCTTGACTTCAACGCCCTCGATCGGCCGCCCCACGGTTCCGAATTTAATATGTGAAGGATAGTTGGCCGTCATTACCGGAGATGTTTCCGTCAGACCATATCCTTCATATATAGGATAACCGGTACCATAAAAAAATTCGGCGACTTTCTGGGGCAGAGGAGCTCCTCCAGAGACAAAAAAACGTAAGCTGCCGCCCAATTTATCCCCGAGTTTGGCAAAAACCAGCTTTTTTGCCAAACTATTTTGCATACCCAACCAACCCCCGGGATTTCGCCCCTCACGTTTACAGGCGGAAATCTGATCAGCTACGCCAAAAGCCCAGAAAGCCAGTCGTTTTTTTATCCCTGTACTTTGCTGGGCGCCATCATAGATACGGTCATAAATTTTCTCAAAAAGGCGCGGCACACTGATCATCAGAGTTGGATGCACCTCGCTCATATTCTGCGAAACCATCTCAATCGATTCCGCATAAGCGATTACCGAACCGTTATAAATCGGCAGATAGTAGCCTGACATCCGTTCAAAAACATGACTTAAAGGAAGATGGGAGAGAAAGGTGTCGGTCGTATCAACCCGAACACATTTACTGGTTGAAACTATATTGCTGACAAAATTATTGTGGGTCAGCATAACCCCTTTGGGATCACCGGTAGTACCTGACGTATAGATCAGGGTTGCCAGATCTTGAGCATCGATATTTTGCCAGGTCGCTTCAAGACGTTCGGCATTCTCTTTGCCTTTGAGCCACTCACGACCGGATCTCATAAGCTCGGTCAAACTCATCACTTTTTCATCTTCAAGCAAGTTTTTCGGCAGATCCTCGTCAAAAACAAAAATCTTTTTCAATGCAGGACAATTGCCAACAATCGCAAGCCCTTTTTCAAGCTGCTCGGCAGTTGAAACAAAAAGAAACTCCGCCTCGGAATCTTTAATAATATATTCCACTTGGGGTGCTCGGTTGGTCGGATAGACCGGAGCATCGGCACAGGCACAGGCCAAAATTGCGAGATCGGCATAAGCCCATTCGGGACGATTTTCCGAAAGCAGAGCCACTTTTGCGCCCGCCTGCAGCCCCTGAGACAACAGTCCCCCGGCTACGGCTTCGACGTTGGCGGCCCACTCACTCCAGCTGATATCGACATAAGCATCATCACGTTTAACTTTTAATGCAGCTTTGGCACCTAAACGCCGGGCCTGTTCAAAAAAAATCTGTACCAGATTCATCAAATACTCCTTATACCTGATGGCTGTGTTACTAAAAAAATGAATGAAGCCTCATTCTTCTGGTGTTATTAACCGAAGAAAGTGCTCTTGTCAAGCAATAAAATAATATTTTATTGCTTGTTATACGACCATGCTAAACAATAGTTAAAATTGGAATGAATCATTCGATGAACTTGCAATTACTCATATTTTATGCAATATTGATTATATTAATGTAACTATTC
>JAYEGS010000182.1:0-7396 GCA_034659215.1 Pseudomonadota bacterium
TCTTCAATCTAACTTCAGGCGCTTAATTATTTTGCGGGCGAAGCCTGTATCAAAAGGAATAAATCTCAGTTATCATCATAATTTTGATACATTCATGGAGCATCATTATTTATAACGACACATTATCGTGCTATATATTTATAGATCAAATTCTTTATCGACTCCAAATATATAGTGTAACATACTTAAATTAAAGACTTTTCTTGCGAAGAATCAGGTTATTATCAGTTCTGGCACAGGTTATGCTGATTAATAATATATAAAATGACTTGTCGCGGCGTCATTATTAATTATGGTCTTGAATTTTTAAATTTATTATTTTTGTAACTTAGGAGGGGAAAATGTATCGTGTATTACGAGATTTAGGGGTTTTGCTGGTGGTTGTCTGTTTGGTTGTATCTGTTTCCGGGGCACCGGTTTTTGCGAAGGAGCTTAAAGTTAGTGTTGACGCCGAGGCTCTCGTGATCAGCAAATATGTCTGGAGGGGCATCGAAGTAAATGAAGATCCGGTTCTACAACCATCTCTGACGGTTGCTTATGGTGGATTTTCGTTTAATTTATGGGGCAATATGGATCTTACCGATTTCGGCAAAGATGAGTGCGTATACACCAGTAATTGTAAAAGCCGGGCCGGCCAATTTACTGAAATAGATTTGACCCTCGACTATAGCCACTCTTTTGACAAATTAACCCTTGGCGCCGGGATTATCTCATATCAATTCCCCAACTGGGATGAGTCGGAAGATACGCATGAGCTCTATTTTGCCCTGGCCTATGATTGCCTGTTGCAACCGGCGCTGACGATTTACTACGACTTCGATGAAGTGGATGGTTTCTATACAAATTTAAGTGTCGGGCACTCCTTTGCGATTAACAACAAGCTAGGAATTGAGCTGTCCGGCAGTGTCGGATATGGCGACAGTGATTATAATAAGGCCTATTTCGGAATCGATGACGATGCCCTGGTTGATATCAACGGCAGTATAGCCGTACCTTTTCAGGTAACCGAAAAGATTACGATTACCCCCATGTTGACGCTTACCTCGATCATCGATTCGGACTTAAGAGATTCAGTGAAGAATAATAGCTGTTGCGACAATGAAACCAATGTTTACGGTGGCGTTACAGTCGGTTTCTCATTTTGAATAAGTCTAGAGTAAATGAGTCCTAAGTAAATAATCATATACTGAAGAAGATAGGTCTTCAGTTTTCAGTAAAATTTTCAGTAAGGAGAACTATCATGTTAAGATTGAAGAGAAACTGGGTGATGGCACTGTTACTAGTCATAGTCCTGGGGGGCGCCGGTTGGGCGCAGGCGGCAGAAGAAGTTTCACCGGCAATATTCAGGGTAAATAATACTTGGATGCTTTGCGCAACGTTCCTCGTTTTTGTCATGCATTTAGGTTTTGCGGCCCTGGAGGTCGGTTTGACCCGAGCCAAGAACACCGTCAACATTCTTTTTAAAAATACGGTTATCGTAGCCATCGGAATCTTAACCTATGCCTTGATCGGTTTTAATTTGATGTATCCGGGGGAAACCGCAGCTGGAGGTTGGTTTGGTTTTGCCGGATTTGGCATTGGCACTGATGCAGCGGGTTTGACTTCCGCCTACAATGTCGGCTACACCTATTGGACCGACTTTATTTTTCAGGCGATGTTTGCCGCAACCGCTGCGACAATTGTTTCCGGAGCCGTCGCTGAAAGGGTAAAACTCTCCAGTTTTCTGATCTTCTCAGCACTCTATGTCTCTCTGGTCTACCCGGTTGTCGGCATGTGGAAGTGGGGCGGCGGCTGGCTTGATGCCTTGGGTTTTTATGATTTTGCCGGATCCACTCTAGTTCACTCAGTCGGGGGTTGGGCGGCACTGATTTGTGTGCTGATCCTCGGGCCACGAATTGGGAAATACTGCAAGGGCAACGTCAAAGCGATCATGGGGCATAACATGCCGATGGCTACAATCGGAGCTTTCCTGCTCTGGCTGGGTTGGTTCGGCTTTAACGGCGGCTCAGTACTTTCGGCTGATCCGGGGGCCGTCTCCTTTGTTTTCGTAACCACAACCCTGGCTGCCGCCGCCGGCATCATGGGAGCCATGACGACCTCCTGGGTCATTCAGAAAAGACCTGACCTTTCGATGATTCTTAACGGCTGTCTGGCGGGTCTTGTCGGGATCACCGCCGGTGCCGACGTAGTTTCAATTACAAGTGCCATCATTATTGGCCTGATTGCCGGCATCCTGGTTGTTTTCGCGGTTCTCTTTTTTGATCGTCTGCGAATTGATGATCCCGTCGGCGCTCTTTCAGTACATCTGGTTTGCGGTGTCTGGGGCACTCTGGCGGTTGGTATCTTTTCAACAGCGCACAGTTTTGTCAGTCAATTAACCGGAGTAGTTGTCGTCGGGCTATTCTGTTCAGTTGCAACCGCGATTATCTTCGGCGGCTTGAAATTGATAATGGGCGTTCGCGTAACTCCGGAAGAGGAACAAAAAGGCTTGGATATTAGTGAGCATGGAATGGAAGCGTACAGTGGTTTTCAGATTTTCATCAATCAGTAAAATACTAAACCGAAATATTAAGGAGGTTTATAATGAAATTAGTTATAGCATATATACAGCCCCACAAGCTAAATGATGTCAAGCAGTCTCTGATTGATGCGGCAATTACCAAGATGTCGGTTACCAACTCGTTGGGATGTGGCCAGCAGATGGGCTTTACCGAGACCTATCGTGGCGCCGAAGTAGAGATTAATCTTTTGAAAAAAGTGCGGCTTGAGATCGCCGTAAATGACGAGTTTGTTGAAAAAACCATCACGGCGATTGCGGATGGCGCATATACCGGAGCAATTGGTGACGGCAAAATTTTTGTTATCACGCTCGATCAATGTTACCGTATTCGCACCGGTGATACCGGGCCCGAAGCGATCGGCTGATAGGCAAGAGGTTGCCTGAGAGCTAAAGAGGTTTCAGTTAATAGCTAATCCGGCAAAGCCGGAACCAAAAAAGGAGATATAGATGATAAGTTCACTATCAGAGATTGAGGTGCTTGCGACGCTGAGGTTCTGACCGGAGCTTTAACAAAATCACAACGCCCACGTCAGAAAAAAACAAACCCGACTACTGTACAAGACAATAGTCGGGTTTGTGGTTGTTGCGATGGGCGTGCTGGTTCAGGCCAAAAGCTTATTTCCAACGCGGTAAGGCTGTCGGAAATGGTGGCCCAGCTACATCATTTCGATAGCACAGGCCATGGAGACGCCGCCGCCACCGCACAGCGTGGCGAGTCCCAGGGATTTACCTTGGTTTTTCATACCGTAGAGAAGGGTAGTGATAATTCGCGCTCCGGTAGATCCGACCGGGTGGCCAAGACCGATTCCGGAACCGTTGACGTTGGTAATCTCCCGATTGAGCCCCAACTCTTTTTCGCAACCTAAGTATTGACCGGCAAAGGCTTCGTTAAGTTCGATCATCTCGAAATCATCGAGGCTCATACCGCTTCTTTTAAGGAGATCTTTAACCGCCGGTACCGGCGACAGCCCCATAACCGAAGGATGACAGGCACCCCGGCCGATCGCCTTGATTTTCGCCAGCGGTTTAAGACCCAGCTCTTTGGCCTTTTCCGCCGACATGATGATCATACCGGTGGAACCGTCATTGATACCGCTGGAGTTACCCGCTGTAACCTTACCGATTTTAGGAATGAAAGCCGCTGGCAAAGAGGCCAGTTTTTCCAGAGTTATACCGGGTTTGAAATGCTCGTCCTTGTTAAAAATGATCGGATCTTTCTTTCTTTGCGGAATCTCCACGGGAACTATCTCATCCTTAAAGGCCCCATTCAAAGTCGCCTTCTCCGCAGCGTTGTGGCTTCTTAACGCAACTTCATCCATCTCCTCACGAGTGATTCCCAAATGCTGGGCGATGAATTCCGTGGTGTGCCCCATAATATATGGTTTACCAACAAACATACTCAAAGGCGGCATCGTTTCATCCACGGGGCCATCCTCAGGGTGAGGTATAAGATGGGAACCGCAATACAGGGCATGGATCAGATCATCGACAAAGGTTTGATCCTGAAGCCGGCAACCCCAGCGGGCACCGGGAACACTATATGATACGCTGGACATATGCTCGGTTCCGCCGGCAAGAATAATGTCCGCCATCCCGGCCTGAATCATGGCCATCCCCGAAATCACCGCCTCCATACCGGAGATACAGACCCGATTGATGGTGACCGCCGGTACGGTGTCCGGAATTCCGGCTAAAAGCGCGCCGACCCGGGCCGTATTCAATGTATCTGAGGATTCAACACAACAACCATAGCGAACATCATCAATCATGGCAGCATCAATTCCGGCCCGTTTAATGGCCTCTTTCATAGTAATGCCGGCCAGAGTAGCGCCATTCAGACTCTTTAAGGAACCTCCAAACGCACCAATGGCAGTTCGACAGGCAGAAACAATAACAACATCTTTCATAAGTTATACCTCTTCTTAAGCATTTAATTAAGCCAACAAAGTTTTACCGATAGTCATGATTTCGGCCTCTTTGGTGCCTTCGTAGAGTTCAAGAATCTTGGCATCACGGTAGAATTTTTGCACTTTATATTCGGCAATATAGCCATATCCACCATGGATTTCCAGCGCCGCATTGGCACAATAGACCGCCGTCTGGCCGCTGAAATATTTAGCCATTGCCGCCAGCGTAAAATCGGGCGTACCGTTATCGTAGAGCCAGGCGGCTTTATAGACTAAATTACGGGCGGCCTCTGTCCTAATCGCCATCTCGGTCAGTTTGGCCTGAGTCAACTGAAAAAATCCCAACGGTTTACCGAAAGCTGAGCGCTCTTTGGAGTAGCGTATGGCTTCATCAAGACATCCCTGAGATAGCCCAACGCCCTGGGCCGAGACCATAATCCGAGTCATGTCAAAGAAATGCATTACCTGATGAAAACCCCGGCCCTCTTCACCAACCAGATTTGCTTGAGGAACCCGAACATCTTCAAAGGCGATTTCCGCCGTATCACTGGAGCGGATACCCATCTTACCCTTAATTTTGGTTCGCGTAATACCGGGTAGGTCAGCTGGAATAATAACCATACTGAAACGATCATGGCGGCGTTTGGCATCGGGATTGGTAATCAGCAGAGCCACCATAAAATCACAAACCGTACCATTGGTGATAAACATTTTGCTGCCATTGATGATATAATCACTGCCATCTTTAACGGCCCGGGTAGCGACACCGGAAACATCAGTCCCGGCGTTGGGTTCAGTAAAGGCCCCGGCCCCGACCATCTCGCCGCGACAGACCGGTGGCAGGTATTTCTGTTTCTGCTCCTCGGAGCCGGAGTGGAGAATTGCTTCACAGCCGAAAGGGGCAACAACAATGTTTGTCCCGATACCCATGTCAACCCGAGAAAGCTGCTCGGTCACAATGGCGTTACCCAAAACCCCAAAACCGGCGCCACCATACTCTTCAGGAATCCAGCTTCCAACCAAACCGAGTTCCGCTGCTTTTTTATGAATTTCCGGCGTATATTTTTCCTCTTCATCACACTCCTCTGAAAAGGGAGAAATTTCCACCTTGGCAAATTTATACGTCATATCCTGTAAAAGTTTCATCTCTTCAGTCAAATTGTAATTCATAAATCATCTCCTTTTATATTTTAAGTAAATCTTAGTTATTCATTACGGATTCATCACATAACTGTTATTTAAAACCTTAACCTGGTTTTGCCATATATTCTGAAAACGCTTCGTATCGGCCAGCGGCTTTTTGATCATTTTCAGGCACAACTCCATCTGTTTTTCCGTGCTCCCGGTTTTAGAGTAGATCTGGAGAGCATATTTGGAAAAATCTCTGATTATAAAATCAAATATCTGCTCTAAAAGATCATCCTCAAGATTTTCAATCTTGGCTTTTTCAATTATCAGCTGACCATAAACGACTAAAGTGAACAGCTCGCCAAGACTTAAAAGCAGATCAAGATCCTGAGACTGCTCTTTACTCGGTTTGGCCGTCATGAGAAATTCTTTGAACACTTCAATCTGCTCTTTGAAGATATTTACATTCGGCAGGTCGACGCTGTTGTAAGCGACATTATAATCATGGAAACGAATCTTGCCTAAGCCTTTGGTCGGCCCCTGATTAAAGAGAAAATCATCATTAGCCGAATCATTACGCTTAGGAATTTCCGCAAACTCATCCGGATTGAAAAAATAGTTGGCGGTAAACTTTATGATAAGCGCCATATTTACATGAACCGTGCCCTCAAGTTTAGGCAGAGCCCGGATATCATAGGTCGCATTTTCAAAATAGATATCT
This sequence comes from Pseudomonadota bacterium, assembly GCA_034659215.1. Lineage (GTDB taxonomy): Bacteria > Desulfobacterota > Anaeroferrophillalia > Anaeroferrophillales > Tharpellaceae > Tharpella. Next base: position 6,317 of record JAYEGS010000182.1, read on the forward strand.
TTTTCAAAGCCCTTTGCCGCAATAACATCCCAGAGAAGATTGATAACCTCTTCACCCTGGGTCGTCACTTTCATTTTGACCATCGGATTAAAGAGCAGATAGCGCCGGTCTTCGGCAGATGCCGACCGCATATAGTCAATAGCCCTTGAGGCAAATAGTTTCATGGCCGTCAAACGGCAATAGGCATCTGTAAAAAATTGCTGAATATAGGAAAAATCGGTAACATATTTACCGTAGAGATTGCGGTTTGAGGCATGGGTTATAGCCTCATAAAAAGCGTGAGCGCAGATACCAATAGCGCCGAAACCTAAATTGAATTTACCGACATTAATGGTATTCAATGAAGAGTCCCAGGCCCGAGAACCGGTAGAAAGAATATCGGCCTCGCTGACCGGGTAATTATTAAGCGCATATTCGGCAACATAGCTCTGCCATTGGACAACATTTTTCACTAGATCATAGTTTTCATGCTTGGGATCAGCAACAAAAAAAACATATTCATCGGTTTCACTGTTCTTGGCAAAAGTGGAGACCAGGGCCGCCTCATTGGCGTTGCCGATGTAGTATTTGCTCCCATCGGCGACATAGCCGCCTCCGGCAAGCTGCGTCAGCTTCATCTCCGATGAGTAGAGATCTGCACCATGCTCTTTTTCGGAAAGACCGAAAGCGAAAATACCACCCTCTTCCAACAAGGCGGCGGTCTTTTTCTTGACCGCTTCATTATCGCCCATCCAGATCGGACCCAAACCGAGAATTGTCACCTGCCAGGTGTACCAGTATTCGATCCCGTAAAAACCTAAAATTTCACTATAGTCACTATTCCTGCTCGTATCCCAACGCGCATCAGGATCTTGGCTGTATTGAGATGGGGTCAACAGGGTCGCAAATATCCTGTTTTCTTTGATAAATTCGATAAATTCAGCGTACCAGACCCGCTCATGATAATCTGCTTTTATTTTTTCAAGGCCTCTATTCTCAAAAAAATCGATGGTTTTAAGCATTATTTCACGAGAACGTTGATCAAGGTGCGCAAATTTCTCTTTTTTCGGATTTAAAATCATTTTTATTTTTCCTTTTATT
>JAYEGS010000182.1:7496-13961 GCA_034659215.1 Pseudomonadota bacterium
CCTTAGGGCCGCCTTTTATCATCATCTGCACCACTCCCTGGACATTCCATGACGCTGGTTTCTGGCGTTGAGGGAATTCGATAAATGAGTGCAGAAATTTACCGATAACTTGTTGCGTCGGGACGATGACAAATACGTGCTGAGTCAACCATCTATTATAGACATTAGAAAGTTCAGCTTTTTCAAAAGGATCGTTGCGTATATCAAATATTTTCGGAACACGAAGATTTGTAAAGGGATCAATCCAGACATCAACACCGCCCGGCGTCCGCTGTTCGGCAAAAACCATTTTCCAGCGCCCGTTTCTAACCCCTAAGAACTGTCCCTCATCACCAAAATAGAAAAACTCCTGACGCGGGCCCCGCTCCTCCTGGCCGGTCAGCAGAGGCAGCATATTATAGCCATCAAGATGAACCTTATATGATTTGTTACCAAGTTTTTTCCCAACGCGAAGCTCTTTTTTGATCTGAGGATTACCAACTGCCGCCATCAAGGTCGGCACCCAATCGAGACCGGCAGCGATTTCGTTGCAGGAAACCCCAGCCTTAACATGACCCGGCCAGCGGATTATTGCGGGTACCCGGAAGCTGCCCTCCCAGTTGGTATTTTTCTCTCCCCGGAAAGGGGTAGTTGCGGCATCGGGCCATTCGCAGGCATGAGGGCCATTGTCGGTCGTATAGATAACAATCGTGTTATCGGCAATTTTAAGCTTGTCGAGAAGCGCCAGCAGATCACCGACCATAGCGTCGTGTTCGACCATGCCGTCAGCATAGTTACCCAAACCGGTTTTGCCCTGGTTCTCTTTTTTCACATGGGTATAAAAATGCATCCGCGTCGGATTAAACCAGGCAAAAAATGGCTTGTTGGCTTTATGGGCCCGCTCAATAAAATCCGTGGTTGCCGCGAAAAACTCTTCATCGACGGTCTCCATCCGCTTTTTGGTCAAGGGGCCGGTATCTTCAATTTTACCGTCGGCTGTCGCTTTAATGACGCCGCGCGGGCCAAATTTTTTGCGAAATTCGGGATCTTTCGGATAATCCGGGTTCTCCGGCTCCTCTTCGGCATTGAGATGGTAGAGATTACCAAGAAACTCATCAAAACCATGATTGGTCGGCAAATATTTATCGAGATCCCCCAGATGATTTTTACCGAATTGTCCGGTCACGTAGCCTAAAGGCTTAAGCATCTCGGCCAGAGTCGGATCATCATTTTGCAAACCGATATCTTTGCCCGGCAGGCCGACCTTGGTCAACCCGGTACGCACCGCATGCTGACCGGTAATAAAGGCTGAACGGCCGGCGGTACAACTCTGTTCACCGTAATAATCGGTAAAAGCGGTGCCCTCGTTGGCAATCCGATCGATATTCGGAGTTTTATAACCCAGCATCCCGCGATTATTGAAACTTAAGTTCCAGTAGCCGATATCATCGCCCATGATGACCAGAATATTGGGTTTTTCGGTTTTGGCAAAAACCTTCGAAAAACCTGCACCACCCACGATGAGAAGCAAAGAGAGTCCGACAGCAATCCCCAATCGGACCAATATCGTTTTCATCATTTTATTTTGTCTCCTCGGCTTTAAGATCTTTTTTCAAAATTTTCCCCGTCGCACTCATCGGCAGAGCGTCCCGGATATCGACGATGCGCGGGTATTTATAGGCCGCCATCTGCTCTTTTGACCAAGCGATAATTTCTTCAGAGGTAGCTTGAGCTCCCTCTTTAAGCACAACCACCGCTTTGACCTCTTCACCATGCTGTTCATGGGGCACACCGATAACTGCGGCCAATGAGATCGCCGGATGAGTCAGTAAAACCTCTTCAAGTTCACGGGGATAGACATTAAAGCCACCCCGGATAACCATATCCTTAACCCGGTCGACGATGTAGAAGTAGCCATCCTCATCCATCGTCCCGAGATCGCCGGTATGAAACCATTTACCACCCTTGAAGGCTTCGGCGGTCTCCTCCGGTTTATTGTAATAGCCCTTCATAATATTATGGCCGCTGATAACAACTTCACCGACCTCACCAACCGGAACCTCTTGATCTTTATCGTCAAAAATTTTGACCTCAATCCCCCAGATCGGGAAACCGATAGAGCCCGGTTTACAGGGTTTGTGAGTCTGGTTGAAAGTGGCAACCGGACAAGTCTCCGAAAGACCGTAGCCCTCAAGAATCTGCAACTTGTATTTCTCCTCGAAACCTCTGATAATTTCAACCGGCATGGCCGCCCCGCCGGAGGCTCCAAGACGTAAAGTCTTTTGGATTAAATCAAAATCAAAACGGCCCTCTTTATCCTCAAAATGAAGCATCGCCCAATACATCGTCGGAACCCCGGCAAAAACCGTAGCCCCATGATCCTGAACCGCACTAAAGACAGCTTCCGGAGTAAACTTGGCGATCGGAATAATCGTACAGCCGTTCATAAAAGAGGCATTCATCTGCACGGTCTGACCAAAAGAGTGGAAAAGGGGCAAACTGATAACATGGATATCGTCTTTCTTAAGACTACAAAGATCACGACTGGCGATCGCATTCATCACCATATTGGAGTGCGACAACTCGGCCCCTTTGGGAAAACCGGTGGTTCCGGAGGTATAGAGAATGACCGAGGTATCATCGGAATTGGTGGCAACCGACTCAAACTCAGCCGCCTGCGGGGCCATCATCATGCCCATGGTCTGCGCCCCTTCAATCGGTGAAGGTGCGGCTGGATCAGCAGTTATCAGCCAAAAATGTTCGCATGAGTCAACTTCCTGGAAAGCCTTAAAACCAAATTCACCCATCGGCAGTTCCGGCGTGCCCTGGAAACAGAAAAAGGCTTTGGCATCACAATCATTCAAATAATAGGCAATCTCACGACTCTTTGACAAAACACTAATCGGCACAACCACGGCACCGGTTTTCAAAATAGCGTAGTAGACCATCGGGAAATAGGGCAGGTTAAGACAACTCAAAACAACCTTATCGCCTTTACCGACGCCGGCAGCAGCCAGACCATTGGCGATCTTGCAGCAAAAAATATCAAGCTGAGAGAAAGTGATCTTCTGTTCACCAAAAATAATTGCCGCTTTATCAGGGTTTTCGGATGCGCTGTAATCTAAAACTGATGCGAGGTTAAGCATGTTGTTACTCCTATAAATTTGTTTATTAATTAATTACCAAGCTTTTTCGTAAATCTCCTTAAAATCATTCAAAGTATAGAGAACCGGGTTGGCACCGCAAGCCAGGTCAGCCGCCGCGTGGGCGACCAACTCGGGAATGTCGTCTTTGCTGACTTTAATCCGGCAGGCCTCGGCCAATGCGGTAACCGTTTTCGGTACACCGATACTATCCATCAGAATTTTAACCGCTGCGACAGCCTTGTCAGCAGCTTCATCGACGCTTAAACCGGCCGTATCAACGCCCATAGCCTGAGCAATTTCTGCCATAAGCTCGGGAACTGCCGGTTTGTTTTTCAGCATAACATAAGGCAGCATAATCGCGTTGGCATTGCCATGAGGCATACTGTAAATTGCCCCGAGAGCGTGAGCCAGAGAGTGAGCATTACCCAATTGAGCGCTGTTAAAGGCAAGGCCGGCACTGTATTGAGCCTGACACATCATGTCGCGGGCTTCCATATCATCACCATTTTCTACGGCTCGGGGCAGAGATTTAGCGATCATTTTAATTGCCCCCAAAGCCAGACCTTGAGCGTAGGGTGTCGTAAGCTGAGAAGTATAGGCTTCGATAGCATGAGTCAGAGCATCCATCCCGGTTCCAGCCGTAATATGCGGTGGCATTGACTTGGTCAACAGAGGGTCATTGACGGCGACAATCGGCAGAAGTTTAGGATCAACAATCGGAGCCTTTAAGTGGCGATCCGGATCAGAGATAACTGAAACCACCGTGGCCTCAGCTCCGGTTCCCGAGGTTGTATTGACGGCAACCAGCACCGGACTCGGCTGCCAAACTCCGAACAGTCCCATGTAATCAATAATACTTCCGGGATTATTCACCATTACGCCGATGGCTTTGGCACAGTCATGCGGGCTTCCTCCGCCAAGCGAGACCAGACAGTCACACTTCTCCTTGCGAAAAACTTCAAGACCTTCCTCAACGTTGGCAACCGTAGGGTTGGGTTGAGTGCCGTCATAAACAACGTATTCGAAAAATTTAGCATCCATGGCATCCGTAAGAATATTTAGAATGCCAACATCAACCACCCCTTTATCGGTGACAATTAGAGCTTTTTTCAAACCCATGGCCGCCAGGTTATCGGGCACCAGCATGTGGCAGCCCTCCCCCAACAAAGCGATCGGCGGCGCAAAAGCCATTTTCGTATTACCCAGAATTTTAAGAATGATGCCGGTATGGTTATGGACTTCATCAAGGGTCTCTTCAGGTACATCAAAGACTGTGTTATTTGGAGGCAAGACCTCTTTAGTCAGCCACTCCGGCAGGCGGTCATCCTTGCTCGTAAAACCGGCTCTGCGGTTAAAATCGCGCTCCATCCGCAAAACACGAATGCCGAAAGCAGCAAACGTATTTTCATTAAAACCAAGTCCGGTAAAAGCGCTCATGCTTTCCAGGATGTATTTAACAACTTCCGGTTTATCGATGGAGGCCATCCCCAAAAAGAGACAAAAACCGGTGGCATCAAAAGCTGCGGCACTGATCTGGGCCACAGCCGAAGGCAGAAGCTGATTATCTTTATCTAAAGGCCCGGAAGAGGGTTCAAGCCCAAACAAGTGATTACCCAACGTAAATCCGGCCGTATGATCAGCCCCCATGGTTGAGGTCGCATACGTGACCCCCATCCCCTTCAAGGCTCGGGGATCGTAGGCGGCCATCGCCTGGCCTTTAATCACCGGCGCCCGTTTAACTCCGTAATGCTTAGCCACGGTCGCCGTCCCGGAACCGAGCAGACGACCTTTCTCCGTACCCTTGCCAATCTCTAAGAGAAGTTCAAGCACGCCTTCGGCATCACCAAATTCCAATTCACCGGCTTCCATAAGCACGCCCATGGTGCAGCCGGTCTCAATCGTATCCAGACCAAAATCATCATTTAAGCGATCCATTTTCGCAATCGCATCGAGATCGGAGATCCCGCAGTTTCCGCCATGCGCCCAAAGAGTCTCATATTCCGGCTGTTTGCTGACAAATTTACCATCTTTATCGTTGAACGTACCGGAACATTTAATTATACAACCACTATGACAGGCATGCGTCGCTGCACCTTTGCCGCCGCGCTCCTCTTCAAGAGCGGCCAGGGTCGGCCCATTGATGGCTTGAGCCTGATCAAATTGACCAACTGTACAATTGAGAGCCGGAAAACAACCGGCTTGATTGGTAATATCCATCAAAATTGCGGTGCCAAAAGCGGGCAGGCCCTGGCCGGTCATTTCTGAAGCGCGCACGGTTTCCACCAACTTGCGGTTGGCCTCCTTGAAAGCTTCAGGAGCAACCGGCTTACGCAAAGAGCTGCCTTGGGGATCAACCACTATAACCTTAATCCCCTTAGCCCCCATAACCGCACCAACTCCGCCTCGAGCCGCATGGCGGGTCGGCCTGAAATCAGTATCCGTAAAAGCAACTGTCGAGTTGGCAAAACCCTGCTCACCAGCCGGGCCGATGCTGATCATCGTCACCTTGGCACCGTGATCAGCCTCTATTTTTTCCGCCAGATCGTAGTTACCAAGCATCCGATACTCATTGCATAATGAGATCTTGACCCCACTTTTATCGATAAAAATCTTGTAAAGGTCATCATTCTTTCTTTCGCCTTCCAGGATCACAGCTGCATACCCTAGCCGAGCCAGATGTTGAGAGGCCTGGCCCCCGGTATTAGCCTCTTTGATGCCGCCGGTTAACGGACTCTTGCAACCGACGGAGAGTCGACCTGAGGTTGTAGCGGCCGAACCGCTCATCATACCCGGTGCTAAAATCAGCTTGTTTTCCGAGCCTAAAGGATCACATTGAGGTGGTACCTCTTCCCAAACTATGGTTGAAGTCATGGCCCGCCCGCCAAGGCCGGAATAACGCCCAACCGAACTAATAGTAGCAACGGGGCCACCCATGGCACCAACATCGATGCGCAAAATATTTTCCATTTAATCCTCCCTTTTTTTCTGGAATAAAAAAAACCAAGGTGTAACTATTCAGCGTAAGTAGAAAAGCATCGTATATTGATGAATTTCAGTAAATCCCAGGGACATAACCTGATTCACCGAAGGAAATCGGGATTGTGTCCCCGGAATTTACAAAACAATAATATCCGCCCATCTAGCAATAGCAACATATATGCCACCCATAACATACTCCCCCACTGACCACTCTACAACGTTTTGCGGAGCGAACTTCAATTTACAGCAGTGCCATTAATGGCTCTATCTAATAAGGGAATTACTTTACCCACTTGATTTTATGGATAAATACTGGATACTGCCGGAAACGGCACTAAACGCGCCCATTATCGACAGGAAG
>JAYEGS010000183.1:0-2884 GCA_034659215.1 Pseudomonadota bacterium
AAACTTGTTATAATCTCGTTCTTCGTTAAACATGAATTTTCTCCTTGTCATTTAACGTTTTTAGAAAGCGATCAACTTCTGGATTGCTTCATCAAGCCCTTCTAAAGAGAGGTGGAACATGGGGAAGACCTGGCTTATGGCACTGATGGTGGGGTGTCGCCAGTAGCGTTCCGGCATTGGGTTGAGCCAGGCGGTGCGGCGGAAATGTTTGGCGATTCGTTCAAACCAGACGATACCGGCCGTCTCGTTACTGTCGTAGTAGTCGATGATACCGTTCTCCATGAAGAGCTCATAGGGGGCCATGCTGGCATCGCCGACCAGGATAACTTTGTGGTCGGGGTTGAGCTCTTTGAGAACCTGGGCGGTCGAAACCCGCTCCCGGCCGTCGATTTCGGGCCGCAGGTAGTCATAAATCGAGTTGTGAAAATAGTAGTGGTTGAATTCAGCAAAATGGTTGACGGAGTTGGCGGCCGAAAAGAGCCGATCAACCAGTTTGGCGTAAGGGTACATCGAGCCCCCGGCATCCATTAAAAGCAGCAACTTGACATCATTTTTATGTTCGGGACTGAAGATCAGATCGATCTCGCCGGCATCTTTGCACGTTTTATCAATAGTTGCATCGATATCAAGTTCCATCCGGCTGCCGGTGCGGCGCAGATGGCGGAGTTTTTTCATAGCGACTTTGATTTGGCGAACATCAAGCGTAACATCACGCCGGTAGCCTTTGAAACGTCTTTCGGCGGCAATTTTTATGGCCATGCCGCCGCCGCTTTCGCCGCCGACCCGTAAACCGCCGGGATGGTTCCCGCCGTGGCCGAAAGGTGAGGTGCCGCCGGTGCCGACCCAGTTGTTGCCGCCATTATGGGCTTCTTTTTGCTCTTTGAGGCGCTCCTCAAACATCTTTTTAATCGTTTCCCAGTCATGTTTCGGCAGACCTTTTAAAGCGTCGGCATCGATCTCTCTTTTTAAAGACTCTTTGCCGAGCCATTTCCAGAGCTCTTCGAAAATTTCGGGGGGCACTTCAAGACCGGTAAAAAACTCACGAAAGGCGAGATCGAAATGATCAAAGAGGGCTTCCGTTTTAACCAGCAGGGCCCGGCTCAAGTGGTAGAACGAGACCAGGCTATGCCCCGCAAATCCGCGGTTCATGGCTTCCATCAGAGCCAGCCATTCGGTTGGCGTAACCATGATCTTGTGGGCTCTGAGGCAATAAAAAAAACTAGTAAACATAATTTAGTTAGTTGTTGGGTGAAAAAATGAACCACGCTCAACATTGAAAGGATTTTATCCGTGTTATCAGTGCTATCCGTGGTTAATTTTTTTATTTCACAACACGTTTCCATTGTAGTTTTAAATGTTTGAAGTTCACCAAAAGGGCAAGCCTTAAACCAGTCAAAGTCAAATATCCTACCATTTGTGCAATATGGCTATCGTTAAATGAGGTGACCACCTTGGTATCAACAATTATCAAGTCATCTACTATTAGGTCGGGAATCAGTTTACCTATTACGTGTTCTTTGTAGTGAACCTTGAATACCTTCTGTTGCTGTACAGAATGACCTCGCTCCTGTAGTTCTATGACAAGCGCCCTTTCATAAAGTTTTTCGTCAAGTCCTGGTTTAAGCTCGTTCAATACCGTCATGGATGCTCCAATAATGGATTCACTCAATTTTTCGTGTAATAGTGTCATGTTGGAGATCCTCTATTTTTTTAAACCACGGATTACACGGATGGCACGGATAAAAAATATATCTTTTCTGTTTAAACAGGATTCTTTGGAAGTCTGTTATCTGCGGAAAGAAGCCAGGGCACCGCGTCGTTGGAAGGCGTTGCGTTGTTTGGCCGCAATTTCGTAATCGTTTTCATTTTTTAAGAGGGCGCCGAGAAAAGGGAGATCTTTCTGGAGGTCGACTTTGCCGTTGTGACCGGCTGCGAGCAGGGCTTTGAGCCAGTCGATCAGTTCACTGGTTGAGGGTTTTTTGCGCAAACCATCAAGTTCGCGTAACTGATAGAAAGCGGCCATCGCCTCCTTGATCATCTTTTTCTCAAGATCGGGGAAGTGGACGCGGACGATTTGCTGCATCAGTTCCTGGTCGGGAAATTCGATGTAGTGGAAGACGCAGCGGCGTAAAAAAGCATCAGGCAGCTCTTTTTCCGAATTGCTTGTGATAATGATGGCCGGTCTCTGTTTTGCCGTAATTGTCTTCTTGGTCTCCGGGATATAGAATTTCATCTCGTCAAGTTCGGCTAATAGATCATTGGGAAACTCGATGTCGGCTTTGTCGATTTCATCGATCAAAACAACGACCTGGGAATCTCTTGCAAAAGCTTCACCAAGTTTGCCGAGTTTGATGTAATTCTCGATATTGGAGACGTCGTTGCCGCCGAAACGGGAATCGTTAAGGCGCTGGACGGTGTCATAGAGATAGAGGCCGTCCTGGGCTTTGGTGGTTGATTTGATATTCCAGGTCAACAACTCCTGGCCGAGGCCTGCCGCCACACTTTTTGCGAGCAGGGTTTTTCCGGTGCCGGGCTCGCCTTTGATCAGCAGGGGCCTTCCTAGAGCGATTGAAACATTAACATCATTTTGCAGGTCTTCGGAGACAATATAATCACTGGTGCCGCTATAGCGGGTAAAATCTTTCATAATCTTCTCGTTAAGTAGGTTGAAGTTATTCTTTATGCTTAAAGTTAGGTCCGCCTTTTAGCAGTTTGTGGTAGAGATGTCACTGTAAAAAATTGCTTGGAATGGCATTGCGAGGGGGTTGTTAACGCTTTGTTAATATTTCTATTTGCTAAATCCGGTTGTCGATGCTAAATTAGTACTCTTAAATCGATAGGTAAGTGGTTGATTATTGTCACTATAGAAGAATGGGAGAGGCTT
>JAYEGS010000184.1:0-2884 GCA_034659215.1 Pseudomonadota bacterium
CTTCACCCGAAATGATTAAACAACAGGCCGCTGAAAAAAAAGAGTGTGAAGAAAAACTGGCCTGGGCCTACCGCAAATGGGAAAAGCTCAACCAGGATATTGAAGTCCTGCAAAAAGAGCTTGAGTAGATCAATGAGCGAATCGATCAGCAAATCTACAAGAAGGATAAGCAACCCGGCTCTGCATATTATCCTTTTTGAACCGGAGATTCCGGCTAATACCGGTAACATCTCACGGCTCTGCGCGGCCGCAGAACTGCCTCTGCACCTGATTCATCCCTTAGGTTTCAAAATCGATGACCGTAACTTGAAAAGAGCCGGCCTCGATTATTGGTCCGAAGTTGATGTCAGGGAACATGATAATTTTGCCGCCTTTCAGGATTTCTGGCAAAACCACACCTCCTCCCCGGCTCCACTCATCGCCTTAAGCGCCAAAGCTGAAAAAAACTATAATAAGGTAACTGATATCGCACCCGGTTTCGGCCTCATTTTCGGCCCCGAAACCCGAGGTTTACCCCAATCACTACTTAAACTCTATCCCTCTTGCACAGTACCGATGTGGGGCAAAGTCAGAAGCCTTAACCTCTCGACAACCGTCGGCATCGTCGCCTATCATTTTCTCCAACAGCTAAAAATTTTCTAAAAAATTATTCCTCTTGACTTAGGTCAATGATAAAGGGCCTGACTTTCGATAAATAGGGACTATAATAATCAAGTTTGACTGTTTTTAATTTTCAAATTTGATATATTCGTAAAAAATCACGGGATGGCTAAGTAAAAATTTTGATAGACGCCCCGCAGGAAGTGCCCTTGGGGTGCAAGATGTTGGGATTTTCCAGGCGCGAGGCCATACATGCAGTATGTCGAGTGTCTGGAAAACCACAACAACGCAGGATATCGGAACTTTTTACGACGCCATCAAACTTAACCTTAAAATGAGGAGATTTTAATCATGTTCTGTTTTCAATGTCAGGAAACTGCTAAAAATCAAGGTTGTTCGATCAAGGGTGTCTGTGGCAAACCGGAAGAGACTTCCAATCTGCAGGATCTTTTGATTCACGTTGTCAAGGGGATTGCCGTTTACGGTGAAAAACTTAAAGAGTTGGATATCCAGGAAAATGAGACCGCTCTGTTTGTCGCCAAGGCTCTGTTTGTCACAATCACCAATGCCAACTGGGACGATGAAAGTATTACGGCCTACATTAAAGAGGGCCTTAAACGCCGCAATCAGTTTCGCGACCAGTTTCTTTCAGCATACAAAGCCAAAAACGGTCAGGATTTTGCCGGGGCTCTGCCCGATGCCGCAACCTGGTTTTCCGATGATGCAGCCGAATTTGCCGAAAAAGCCAAAAGCGTCGGCGTTCTGGCCACCGAAAATGAAGATGTCCGTTCTCTGCGTGAGTTGCTGATTTTAGGCCTTAAAGGAGTTGCCGCATACGCCGAACATGCCGCCGTTCTGGGTTTTGAAGATGATGCTATTTATGCCTTTCTGATGGAAGGTATGGCCTCTACCACCAAAGATCTTTCGGTTGACGAAATGGTCGGCCTGGTTATGAAAGCCGGCGAAACCTCAGTCACGACCATGGCCCTGCTTGACAAAGCCAACACCACAACCTATGGTAACCCGGAAATCACCGAAGTTAATCTCGGCGTCCGCAATAATCCCGGCATCCTCATCAGTGGCCATGATTTAAAGGATATGGAAGAGCTCCTGAAACAGACCGAAGGTACCGGCGTCGATGTCTACACCCACGGCGAGATGCTGCCTTGTAACAGCTATCCGGCTTTCAAGAAATATGACCATTTAGTCGGCAACTACGGCGGCGCCTGGTACGAGCAGAATCCGGAATTTGAATCCTTTAACGGCCCGATCCTGTTGACCACCAACTGCCTGGTTCCTTTAAAGAAAACTAACACCTATCTGGATCGTCTCTTTACCACCGGCGTCGTCGGCTATGTCGGCGCAACCCATATTGCTGACAGAAAAGAGGGCGGAGTCAAAGACTTTTCGGCAATTATTGAACGGGCCAAAAAATGCGCGGCCCCGACCGAGATCGAAACCGGCAAGATTATCGGCGGTTTGGCTCACAACCAGGTTTTGGCCCTGGCCGACAAGGTTGTTGAAGCGGTTAAATCGGGTGCCATCAAACGCTTTGTCGTCATGGCTGGTTGCGATGGACGCCAGAAATCAAGAAGTTACTTTACCGAGGTTGCTGAAAATCTGCCTCAAGATGCAGTCATCCTGACCGCCGGTTGTGCCAAATATCGCTACAACAAACTTAATCTCGGCGATATCGGCGGCATCCCCCGCGTTCTTGACGCCGGACAATGTAATGATTCCTACTCACTGGTAGTTGTTGCCCTGAAACTGAAAGAGGTCTTCGGCCTTGACGATATCAACGATCTGCCGATCTCTTACGATATCGCCTGGTATGAGCAGAAAGCGGTTGCCGTCCTTCTGGCACTTCTTTTCCTCGGAGTTAAAGGCATCCGCTTAGGACCAACCCTGCCGGCGTTTGTCTCTCCGACAGTTCTCAACGTACTGGTCGAAAACTTCAACATCAAAGCGATCGATACCGCAGAAAATGATATCGCTTCGATGATGAAAGGTGAATAACTAAACAGTTAATCGTATAACCTACTAAAAAGAGCCGGCGTTTTTTTAAAGAAATAATTCGAAAAAACGTCGGCTCTTTTTTGTTTTCAAAATGGCCTGATTGTCAGATGACATCCTTCCTGCGGGCTACGCCTCATCCACTTTATAGCCGCGCCGGGTGACCATGCGGTTATTAATAATGGTAGTGCGGGAGTTGCCGATCAGGACTACGGTCACCATGTCGACCTCGGCTACCGGAAGCTCGGAAATATTTCCGATCCAGCACTCT
>JAYEGS010000185.1:0-2847 GCA_034659215.1 Pseudomonadota bacterium
AGTTGACGGGGGTGGCGATAGTGAGAGGCGGCAATATTTCGAGGCGTTGGCCCTGTTGACAGAGTTTGTTGCCGGCAGCCGGGTCGGTGGCGAGAAAGAGAAGCTGGGGTTGGCGCTCTTTGATGATATTCAGAAGATCGTAGAAATTACGTTCATCACTGCGGTAGGTCTCCCAGATGGCGAGGTCGATATCTTTGTCGGCGCAGAATTTTCGAAGCCGTCGGGCTTGGCGTATGGCGCAATGGTTTTCCCCGTAGATGATGCCCAGGCTCTGAATTTTCGGTTCTTGAGTATCGATAAATGCGGATAGCATCTCAAGGTCGGCGGCGTGAGTTTGGGTCAGACGAAACGTAAAAATGCTCTTTTCACTGATCAGATTGTCTTGGTCGGCACCGACAATCAGATAGGGGAGGCCGCTCGCTTCACAGGCCTTACTGGCACTCCAAGCTGTGGTGTTTAAAGGCGTGCCGACAGCAATTACGGTTTCGCTTTCACTGCTTAAGAGGGCGATCAGGGTGCGGGCGGTCCCGGGATCGCCTTTGCTGTCGAGAAAGTGAATTTTGTATTGGTGGTTGGTTAGGTTGGAATCTACGGGTTGCTGAGCAAAGCCAAGTTCAAAACCCTCCCGCAAAGCCAGACCGATATGGTCAAAAGGGCCGCTTAATGGCAGCAGGATTGCAATTTGTGGGGTTTCTGTATATTGGCTTTCTTGATACAGGTTTTCATTAACCAGGTTTTCGAGTTCGGTGGCCGTGGCTGGGTTGGGCAAAAATGGGCTCAGGAGAATGGTAAGTGCGAGAAGGGCCTGGAATAATTTGTTAAAGTGCGGTGATTTATGCATTGAGGCCTCATAGATCAGTATTTTACTAAGGTTGGCGTGCAAGGCTTATGGTGAAACTCTTTATAATGAGTTTAGTTCTCTATTGCAACCTTGAAGATTGCAGTTTCTTTTGCTTGACGCTCACAGCACAAAAGGGTAAAAACTTCTTATTTCGAATAGCAAGCTTCAACATTGTAACTTACCGGTCTTTGTAAATAAATATGAAAACAGAAATTATGCTCACCAATGATGATGGCTTTCATGCTGTCGGAATTAAAGAGCTTGAGATGGGGCTTATGGGGCTCGGCAATTTGACGGTGGTGGCTCCCGATCGGGAACAGAGCGCCAGCAGTCACTCTTTAACCTTGCAGCGTCCCTTACGGATTACGCAGCGGGCACCCGATCATTATGAGGTTGACGGTACTCCGACCGATTGTGTTTTCCTCGGGATCAACCATGTTTTGCGCTCCCGGCGACCGGATCTGGTCATCTCCGGCATTAATCGGGGCGGCAATCTGGGTGATGACATAACCTATTCCGGAACCGTGGCGGGGGCAATTGAGGCAACTCTGTTAGGCATCCCGGCTCTGGCGGTCTCGCTTGACATTGACCGGGAACACCATTTCGCGACTGCCTCAAGGGTGGCACGGGAAGTGGCCGAAAAAGTTCTTGCGCACGGATTGCCGGCCGCGACCCTGCTCAATATTAATGTGCCGGATCGGCCTTGGGAAAAGCTGGCTGGTTTCCGCATTACCCGGCAGGGTAAACGCACCTATTCCGATGTGGTTAGGGAAAATGTCGATCCCCGGGGGCGGCACTACTACTGGATCGGCGGCGAAGTGCTTCATGGTGAAGATATCGAAGGTACCGATGCTACACTGGTGCGTGCCGGTTTTGTTTCGATTACCCCGATTCATCTTGATTTGACTAACTATCGGGCCTTGGAGCCACTTGAAAACTGGGAGTGGAGCTGTTGAAAATATATATTGAAACCTATGGCTGTCAAATGAATGTATGTGATTCGGGAAAGATTACCCATCTTTTTGCGAGTCAAGGTTATCAGCCAACCCGTGACAGCCGCTCGGCTGATCTTATTGTCATCAATACTTGCAGTGTGCGGGAAAAACCGGAGCTTAAACTTTTCAGCGCCCTAGGGCGCTATATCCCTTTGAAACGGCAGCGGCCCGAATTGGTGATCGCGGTTGGCGGCTGTGTCGCCCAGCAGTGGGGTGAGAAACTTCTTGAGCGTTGCCCCGGTCTCGATATTGTTTTTGGTACCCATCAGCTCGATCATCTGCCCCGGCTGGTGGCTGAGGTGCGCCAATCACATAAAGCCTTAAGCGCCACTGATTTTCTCGATTGTCCCGGCGGCCTTGAGGTGATGGCCAGGCCGGTTCCGGATGCGGTCAGTGCAATGGTGACGATTATGCAGGGTTGTGATAATTTCTGCAGTTACTGTATCGTCCCCCATGTTCGGGGCCGCGAATACTCCAGGCCCAGTGCTGCTATTATCGAAGAGGTTCGCATGCTGGCGGCGTCCGGTATCAAAGAGGTGATGTTGTTAGGGCAGAATGTTAACTCTTACGGTTTGAAGGCGTCGGGTGAGATCCGTTTTGCTAAACTCTTAAACCTGGTTCACGAAGTCGAAGGGATTGAGCGAATTCGTTTTACGACCTCACATCCCAAGGATATGTCGGATGAGTTGATTTCAGCTTTTGCGACTCTGCCCAAACTTTGCCCCTCTCTCCATCTGCCGATGCAGGCCGGCAGTGATGCTGTTTTGCAGCGTATGGGGCGGGGTTATACGGCGGCATCCTATCTGAAAAAAGTGGAAAAATTGCGCCGGGTGGTGCCCGAAATCGCCTTGACCACTGATATTATCGTCGGTTTTCCCGGTGAAAGTGAGGCTGATTTTCAGCAAACCTTGTCCATGCTGGAGAAGGTTGGTTATGATCAGATCTACTCTTTTAAATATTCGACCCGTCCCGGTACCCGGGCGGCGGACTATGATGATATAGTTGCTGATG
>JAYEGS010000186.1:0-2832 GCA_034659215.1 Pseudomonadota bacterium
ACGCCGCAACGGCGGGATCACCGGTGCGGTTTCAGTGAGCTGTTCCTCTGCGCTCTCTTCCTTATTAAAGTCGCTGCTATCGGCGGTCTGCATATCTGCGACACCTGCAGTCTCGCCGGTTAAGTTGCCGTCAGCAGACTCGGTCTCGGTTGCCGTCTTTGGCAAATCGGCCGTGTAGGCAAGATATTTACCGCTTTGGTAGACTTGGCTCGGCACCCAGATCGCTGGTGGAGCCAAGGGGTCAAGGGCGGCTTGCGGGTTGATAGCCCGCGTATAGACAACCCCTCTGACCTTCATGGTTTCAATTGCGTCGTTGCTTTCCGGAAAACTGTCGATCTCAAGCCGGGGCATAAAAGGTATTCGGCTGCAGCTTGAGCATAAGAGTAGCGTAAATACAATAAATAGCAGAAGAGAGAGGGTTGTTCGTTGATTAGTCACTTATTGATAACTTTAAATAAAAAAGGTTGAGGTATTTAATAAACGAAAAGCACGAAAAATATTTTTCGTGCTTTTCGCAGCTTAAAAAATTACATAATGACGTTTACACTATTCAACCGCTTTGACCATGTCGTCCTGTTTGAATTTGCCGGCGGCCAGGGGTTCACAGATGGCTCCGTCGAGGCCGAAGAAGTCGACCACTTTGACGGTTCCTTTGAGAGCCCCTTGGGCCTGGCCCAGGGAGAGTTTACTGCTCGGATCTTTAATCTCGCTGCCTTTGGCGTAAACCCTTAAATTTTGCCCTGCCTGGATGCCGCTGAGACGTCCGGCATTAATCAATATCCGTTTGTCCTCAACTTTAATTACCCGCGCACTCCAGTCGATCATGCGGATATGATTGACGAGGCTGTTAACCACCTGCTCAGCTCCCGGGGTTGCAGGGTTGAGGTTATAGCTTTTGACCGGATAACCGGTGGCCGTATCGATCAATTGCAGTTCAACCTGTTGGGTCGGGGCTGCGTAAGCCCCGGCATTAAAGTTGGCCGCAAAATGAACCCTTTCAAGGATGATCGCCTGGGCTCCCATCTCTTTCCCCAGACGACTCAGGCGAGCGCGTGAATCTAAGCTTTGGCTAAAAAACTGTTGTGAACTGGTGTAGTGTTCAACCGCTTCACGAGGAACCAGGTTAATGCCGGGAGCCGCCGCCAGCCGCTGGTAAATTTTTTGGCTGAAGGCATCATGCGGAGTCGTAGTTAAACCGCGTTGGGGGTAGCTGATAATAAAAAGAGTTTTGCGTTTAATCCCGCCAAAGGCAAAATTCTCTTCCTGCGGAGTACCGAAAAAGGAATCGGGGCTGGCACCTGCGTTTGCAGCACCAAGATTAGCCTGTTCAAAGCCACCACCCATTGCATTCATCTGGGCATTCATCGGTTGAGCTGCCGGGTATCCCCCTCCGTAAGCCGGGGCTTGTTGCATGTTGCCGGGCATCTGCTGACCGTAAGCTGCCGGAGCTCCGGTTCCACCATAGTAGGGTTGGGCTCCGTAGGGCTGCTGGGGTGCCATATTCTGGTTTTGTGCACCGTATGCGCCCGCAGCTCCGCCATAACCGGGGTTGGCATTGGCGGCATAGTTGGTATTCGGGTTATAGGGCTGTCCGGGTTGAAAGGCACCAGCTGTCGCGCCCGGTGCTTGACCGTAAGCCGGGGCTTGACCATATTGATTACCGGCCGGGGCCTGATAAGGGTTGGGGTATTGCTGATTCTGACCGGCAGCCTGGTATTGACCGCTATATTGCGGTTCATCTTCAGTCTGGACAGCTTCTTGTACCAACGGTTCCTCTTCCTGCACTTTCTTACTGCCGAAAAAAGGCATCTTCCAGCCGCAGCCGCTGATCAGGAAAGCCAGCATTAAGCTTAACAGTAAAATCTTTCTAGTCATCAGTTATCTCTCCTTAAAATTTTATATAGTAAAATATCCGCTCTGCTATTGCATAGTTAGGATTATTTTTCAATCCATTTCTGCTGGTGTTATAGAAATTGATTCAGCTCTTTGCGGCCCAGCTCAGCGACTACCTCTTTAACCTGCTGCGTACTGCCCTTACGACAGATTAAGAGGGCATCGTCACTTTCGACGATGAGCAGGTTTTCGACATCGACCAGGGCCGTCAGTTTGCGACTGTAGACAGTATTGTCGGTGGAGCCCACAGAGATCACCCGCGGTTTTGTTGAAAAGGGGGAGAGTTGGAGTTCGTCAAGTGAATCCCAACTTCCCAGATCACTCCATGAGAAATCAGCCGGGACGACGGCAACCTGTTGTGATTTCTCCATTATACCGACATCAATGGAGATCGACTCAACCTCTTGGTAGAGTTGTTCCAGAGCGGGCTGCAACCCTTGAGCAGCGTGGTTTTTGACAAATTCAGCCAGAGATTTACCCAGTTCCGGGGTCAGCTTGGCGACCTCATCGAGAATGCTGCCGGTTTTCCATATAAAGATGCCGCTGTTCCAGTAATAACCACCGTCCATAAGATAGGTTGCCGCAGTCCGGTAATCAGGTTTTTCGACAAATCTTTTGACTTTAAAGGCGGTCAGTTGCTGATCGTCGGTTGCCGGCAGCGGGTCGCCCCTCTGAATATAGCCATATCCGGTCTCCGGGCGATTTGGTTTGATGCCGAGGGTAACCAGACTGCCGTCGGCAGCACATTCGGCAGCCCTTAAGAGATGAGCTTGAAAACGATCCTGATCACCGATGTAGTGGTCGGCCGGGAAAACCATCATAATCGCATCATCGCCGACTTTATCAGCCAAAAGCCGGGCCGCCAGGGCGATGGCCGGGGCCGTGTTGCGGCCTCTGGGCTCGGCGATAATCTGAGTTTTTTCAAGATGGGGAGCCAGG
>JAYEGS010000187.1:0-2818 GCA_034659215.1 Pseudomonadota bacterium
TCAGGGTACGAATTCTCTCCCAAAGAAGAGCTTTGGGAGTATTGATAGCCCTTGCTTTTATGCATCGATTTAACCAATCGTGTTGCGTTTGGACTTTATCTATTGCTTTACCAAGATCCAGAACTATAGCAACACCATACGCCTGTTCGGCTTTTGTTATAGCTTTACACACATATGGGGGGGCAGGTTAATTCCGGGGACTGAGTTCCGGGGACACCTTATTTAATCACTTAAAATTAAGTAAGGTGTCCCCTGAACTCCGGAACAAAATTAAGTAAGGTGTCCCCGGAACTCCCCCGGAACTCCCGGACATTTTTATATCATAAATCTCGTTATATTAATGAGGAGTTTCCCGGTTTTCCTGAGCAAGTTGATTTTGAGAACAAGTTGACAGGGTTGGAGTTGTTCGATTTTTCCGGATATGGACCTAAACCGGGTGGTCTTCACGAAACGCTGACTCAAAATCGATGGGAGGTTGAGGGTTTCAAACTGTTGCGCAGTACAACTATTCCAGATCTCGATGACCCGTGTTGTCAATCTTTCACATTTCGTCAGCTCATTGAGTGCGGTGAGACTCAAGAGCGCACAGGTTTACGGAATCTGCCGAAGCAACCCGAAAGCTATAATGCGCTCCATGATCTCGGAATAGAGATATTGGATCCGGTAACAGATTATTTTGGTACTATTCAACTTACTTATGGATTTTGCTCACCTGATTTGGCAAAAGAGATACCTGGCCGGATTGATCCCAAGCGTGATCAACATGCCGCGCACGAGTTAAATCGCCGGGGTAATCTAATCTGTAAACGTCTGGGGGCGGCCGTGGATTTTATGGTTGAGGATGAAAACATGTTAGAAGTGGCTCAATGGGTCGTCGCAAATACACCCTTTGATCGACTCTATTTTTATGGTGAACACCTGCCCATCCATATAAGTTTCGGGCCAAATCATGATCGGCAGATTGTTCGCATGGTCGCCTCTGCCTCTGGGCGTTTGCTGCCGAGAGTCATATCGTCTGAAAACTTTCTGAAAATATAAGTGGCCAATATGAGCCAGCAGAGAGAATAGCAGAATAGCATAATAGAAATAGGGGTCAAAAATAGGGGGGCTTTTACAGTTTGACGTTTCCGTTTGTAATGCTGAGCCTTGTTGCCTGTCAAGCATTGTGCTTTTTCTGAATAATTTTTTTCAGGGTACGAATTCTCCCCCAAAGAAGAGCTTTGGGAGTATTGATAGCCAATGCTTTTATGCATCGATTTAACCAATCGTTAATACACTGAACGACTATCTAAAACTTGACATGTAATCAGTTTTTGATTACATTTACTGCTATGAAATACAGCGTTGTCATCAAAAAGAAAGCTCTGAAAAATATCAGGAAATTGCCCGATAATATTCAGAAGAGAATTGCTTTTCTTGTTGATGACTTGAAGGATAATGGGCCGATTGCTTATAACTGGCCAAACTACAGCAAACTGTCAACCACTGAATACCATTGCCACCTTACCCGTAAATGGGTGGCGTGCTGGCGAATGGAAAATAATACTATAGAAATCGAGGTTTACTATGCAGGTTCACATGAAAACGCCCCATATTGATATCTCCATTCGTGGTGAAATATCCCCCCGCGTGATTGCCGTACTACGTCGCGAATATGGTCATCAACTTGTAATTGACGAAGATGATGGTAATGATCTCATCAAGGTTACCGACTCCGACTGGTACCAAAACACAAAAACCAAAAGCACCCCTGGTGACGCCCTGCGCATCTATCGTGAGAATCATAACCTGACCCAGAAACAACTAGGTGAAAAACTTGGTCACGTCCAACGACAGATCATATCCAACATGGAACGAGGTAAAAGAACCATAAGTCTGGCTACCGCAAAAAAGCTTGCAGCAATCTTCAACGTTCCGGCAAATCGTTTTCTCGATTTATAAAAGAGTGAGGATAGGGTAGAATCTTTATCCTTGACAAAAAATTACAACTGCCAATCTAAAGTGGCGCATGTTCGTACTCAAATATTTTTTCCCTCTTTGTTTTGCTCGACTTACAGCAGAGGGGGAGTAGTTTACAGTAGCCGGAACCGGAATTCATTGCGTTAATAAAATCCTCGGTATCGGTTCCTTGTATAATGCGCATCCTGGCCGTAAAAATCCGCCCCCGGCGCCGGCTCGATGATTTTGCCGTAATTATCGTAAAACTTGGTCTGGCCTGTATCCGGCAGCGGCTCCGCCGCCGGTAGACTACCGGGAAACCTCGCCAGAGCCGGAAACAGGATAAATCCGGACCCGGTGGACCCGGTAAATCGAAGGCAAAAATGTCGAATGTTGAAATCTGCCAACCATCGTAGCGGTACTACCTATAAAGAGAGGGCTGCATCCATTTCCGCATGTTCGAATGCCGGTTCCATTCCGGATATTTCAGACGTTATACATCCATATTTGCGCGCAGTATGTTTCCAGTTTTGCAGTGTGTCAGCAATTGCTTTGATGTTACCTTTGGCTTCAGCTTCAGGCACTTCGAAGTAGCCGGCGACTTCTAAAGCTGTTTTGATATCGTTATTTCCCTCAAGATCAATATTCAGAGAAAAGTTACGGCTCTCCGGATTTGGATTAATATCAAAAAGTGGCGACAGCCTCCATCCGGCAGAGGTATGTATCAATCCATGATTGCGAAGATGATTATCAGTATTGCTAATCAATATTCCCAGTACCATCCTCATCCATAACTCGCACAAATCTTTTGTCGGCCGGCTGCTTACCTCAGAAAGCTTTTCGGAAATATGCAGGTAAGAATAGTTTTCAGAATCGTTAT
>JAYEGS010000188.1:0-5535 GCA_034659215.1 Pseudomonadota bacterium
GTAAATGTTATCGATAAACTGTTTGGTGATGAATTTACGGCTTTTGAACTGAATGAAACCGTAAAAAAAGAGGATTTCGCGAGAGCCGTCATCAACGGAGGCTATCCGGAAATCTACAATCTTTCAGCCAGGGCAAAAAAAAACTGGTTTGAATTTTATATAAAGGCGAGAATCACGAAAGATATAGAAGGCATCGAAAATATTAATTTAAAACTGATTGCCGGGCTTGATAAACTGCTCAAGATTCTGGCGGGACAGGTGAGTTCGCTGGTAAATTATAAAAATATCGCGGATAGAATCGGCATCGCCGATAAAACCGTGGCGAAATACATCCAAATTCTGGAAGCATTGTATATTGTAAAACTTGTTCCGGCCTATGCGAACAATCAATTGAAAAGGGTGGTTAAAAACCCGAAAATTCACTTTATCGACAGCGGGCTTGCGAGTTATCTGCTTAATCTCGACATTGATGGAGCCTTGGTCAGGCGAAGTGAAAGCTACGGAAATCTTGTTGAAAGTTTTGTTTATAGTGAACTTGTCAAGCATCAATCCTGGGCGGAGACGAACATCAACATCTATCATTATCGCGATCAGCGGAAAAAAGAGGTTGATTTCGTCCTGGAATCAAGTTGCGGGAAAATTGTCGCGCTGGAAGTAAAATCGGGAGCGAATCTGAAAACCGAACATTTCAAAGGGCTTCTCTCACTGGCAAAGACCATGAAGGATAAAGAGTTTAAGGGAATAGTTCTGTACGGCGGTGACCGGATATTACCTTTCAAAATAGAGACATATCAATTTTGGGCTATACCATTGAAAATATTTTTGTAAATTCAAGCTATTAAAGCTATTAAATATTAAGGAAATTTTACACTAACAGAATGGAGTGGCCCAAGCGCCGCCAAACTACGAACATCAAAGAGGTGAACAGGATACAGTGCCCCAACCCGAACCCGGCCTCTCCCGCGGTCGGGTGTTGCCGGTCAGGAAATGACTAACTCTGGAATTGAATTACCCGCAATCCCAGATAAAATTTATAAACCACAGAGAGCAGTAGACACGGAGAAAACCTTTTTTCGCCTTTCTCTATGCTCTCTGTGAACTCTGTGGTGAAAAATAAGGTACGGTAAGGTATGAAAATAAAGCTCAAGATCATCCTCATAATTATAACTATTGTTCTTCTCAGTAATTTAGCGGCTTATGCCGGAATGGACCCTCCGGTTCACATTCCCGATGCCAACTTCAAAGCATATCTGGTGGATAATTTTGATGACGATTCTGATGGGGAGATTCAACTATCCGAAGCTCTGACTGTAACTTCCATGGATGCATCGAGCCAGAATATTGCAGATCTCACCGGCATCGAATCATTCACCAACCTGACGGAGTTGAACTGCTGTGATAACCAACTAACAAACCTGGATGTGAGTTCTAATACTGGTTTGACTCAGTTGTTATGCTATTTCAACGATTTAACAAGCTTGAATGTGAGTGCCAACACTAGTTTGACTATGTTGCGTTGCAATAACAACCAATTAACAAACTTGAATGTGAGCGCTAATACTAGTTTGAGTTATCTGTACTGCTCTATTAACAAAATGACTAACATTCCTGATGTCACATCCTGTTCATCCTTGCAGACATTTAGTTGTGCGTACAACTACTTTGATACCGATGATTGCCCCGCCATTCTTGCCATCGAGGCTATGGCAATACCGTCCTTTGATTATAACCCCCAACACGACGGCGGTAATTTAGATTGCTCATGTACCGATCTTTTCTACCGTGACGCCGACGGCGACGGTTATGGCGATTCCAGTGATTCTCAAACTGCCTGTAGCGCACCCGACGGCTACGTTGCCGATAACACCGATGCCGACGACACCGACCCCAGCATCTATCCCGGTGCGACTGAATATTGTGATGGTAAGGATAATGATCAGGATGGCGAAATTGATGAAGAGTGTGTTCTGCTTGAGCCCCTGCCCGATACCGGCCAGACCCTGTGTTATGTTATTCCCACTGCAACTCTTGATTGCTGCCCGGCACCGGGTGAGGATTTCCATGGCCAGGATGCCCAATATCAACGGGCACGTTCCTATACAAAACTCGACCCGAACGGAAGTGACCTGCCGGATTCGGCTGTCGAATGGGATATGGTACGCGACAATGTTACCGGTTTGATTTGGGAAGTCAAACAAGCAAGCGATGCTTCGGAGGACTACAGTAACCCCCGTGATGCCGACAACACTTATACTTGGTATGACAGTAATCCGGCAACCAATGGCGGCGATGCCGGAACTCAAGGTGATGGAACCAACACGTTCGATACCGAGGATTTTATAAATGCCCTGAATACCGCCAACTATGGTGGATATGATGACTGGCGGATGCCGACGTATAGAGAGCTGTCGCGCCTAGTTGATTCAAGTCATATTGAACCAGCTATTACGACCGATTTTTTCCCCAACGTTGCCACCACCGGAGATATCAGGTACTTTACATCTACTACCGTCCGCAGCAATATCAGTAGTGTCGTGGAGATCCTGTTTGGTTCCGGTGCAGTTGCCAGGGTCTCTAAATCGGGTCTCAGGAATGTGCGAGCGGTTCGTTCCGGGTCGTCTCAATCATTACCATTAGCACCTTTAGTTGACAATGATGATGGAACAGTTAGCGATCCCAATACCGGCCTCATGTGGCAGCAGGCCGAACCAGGTTTAATGGCCTGGCAAAATGCCTTGTATTATTGTGAAAATCTGGTTCTACCCTCAGCCGGAGGGTATGACGATTGGCGCTTACCTGATCTAAAAGAACTACAATCACTGGCCGATTACAGCCTTGATAGTCCATTTCTTGATATCAATTGTTTTCCCGGAGTATCAGAGTCTCATTACTGGTCGTCTACTAGCAAGGCATTCTACGCCAGCTACCATTGGGCCGTAAGTTTTTCCTATATAAATGTTAACGATACATACACGGACAGGAACGTTCGTGCAGTTCGTACCATACAAGAGGCATCGGGAAATGCGGATATTTCAGTTACACCATCAAGCCTCGACTTTGATGATGTCTGTATCGGCTCTTCGGTGCAACAATATATTGAAATCAGCAATAATGGTGACGCCGACCTTATGCTTGAAACCTTATCTTTTAGCGGTGCTGGAGCTTCACACTTTACCATCGGTGACTGCTGCGCTCATACCATTGTCCGACCGGGGGCCTCGGCTCGGGCCGGAATCATTTTTACGCCAACAGCAACCGAGACTGTGAACGCCGTTCTGGAGATCACCAGTAATGATGCCGGCGGCCCGACAAATATCCCGCTGAGCGGGTCAGGATTGTTTATTTCTTTAAACGAAGCTTTAGACAATAATGCGCTGACGTTTACAACAGGAAGCGACCTGGAAGACCTAAAGTGGTATGGTGAAAATCTTTCTTGGCTCCATGGAGGAAGTGCCGCCCAGTGTGGAGAAATAGATGAATATAATGGCTCGTGGATTGAGACGACCGTTACCGGGCCGACTGGGCTCTCTTTCTACTGGCGCGTTTCCTGTGAAGAACACGTAGGAATGACGGGAGATTATTTAGGTCTTCGTATTGATAATAATCTAGTTAGTGAAATAAGTGGTGATGTTGACTGGACACTAAAAAATGTTGATATTTCAGACGGAGACCATACTGTCAAATGGGAGTTTGTTAGAGGGACTAAAACAGATCATAATCGTGATGAGGCTGCCGGTTGGCTTGACCAGGTTTGTTGTTCAACCTGCCTATCCACTTTTTATGCCGACAGTGATGGCGACGGTTACGGCGATGCGGCGGTTTCTCAAACCAGCTGCGCTCAACCCGCAGGCTATGTCACCGATAACACCGATGCCGACGACACCGATGCCGGCATCCACCCCGGCGCGACTGAATATTGTGACGGAAAAGATAATGATCAGGATGACGAAATTGATGAAGAGTGTGTTTTGATTGAGCCCTTGCCTGATACCGGTCAGACGCGGTGCTACAATAATACCGAGCCACTTGTTTCTTGTCCGGTATCGGGCGAGGCTTTTTACGGACAGGATGCCCAGTACACGCGTGAACGTTCGTACACCAAGCTTGACTCCGCCGGCAACGATTTAGACGTTTCAGCGGGTTCTTGGGCTATGGTACGGGATAACGTCACCGGGTTGATCTGGGAGGTCAAACAGGCGGGAAATGGTACAGGGAATTACAGTAATCCCCATGATGCCGATAACACCTATAGTTGGTATGACAGTAACCCGGCAACCAATGGTGGAGATACAGGAAGGCAAGGTGATGGCACTGATACTGAGGATTTTATCAATGCTCTGAACACTGAAAACTATGGCGGATATAACGATTGGCGGTTGCCGGCGATCAAAGAGTTATCTAGGATAACTGATTTGAACCAGACATTACCATCCCCAAGCACCGCAACCGATTTTTTTCCGCTAACAACTCTCTCATACTACTGGTCGTCTACTACATACTCCTCCAATAACTCCTTAAACGCATGGAGCGTCTATTTCGGCAGTGGTAAAAACTACATCAACTCTAAAGACAGTAGTTTTTCTGTGCGCGCAGTTCGTTCTGACCATACTCGATCATTGATTCCTTTGGTTTTTAATGTAGATGGCACAGTGACTGATTCCAATACCGGTCTTATGTGGCGACAGAATGAAGATGAAACCATGGAATGGCAAAATGCGTTGCAATACTGTGAAGAGTTGGTTTTCCCCATAGTTGATGGCTATGATGACTGGCGCCTGCCAGATTTCTACGAACTGCTGTCTTTAGCCGATTTCAATAATCCAAATAACCTGAATACATCTTGTTGGTCATCAACTACCCATGCTAACGATTCTGAATATGCGTGGGCTATCAATTTTGCGATATGCTCTTTAGATGTTGAGTATAAAAGTAATAGAACATATGGTCTTAATGTCTTCGTAGTTCGTACTATACAGTCCGAATCAATGGGAAATCCAGATATTTCGGTGACACCATTAAGTTTCGCATTCGGTGAAGTTGAGATTGCCACCAACGCAGAGCTGAACCTGAGCATCACTAATGATGGTGATGCCGATTTGGTGATCTCCAGTATCCCAATCAGTGGTACTGATGCAGCTCTTTTCAGCCTGAGTGGTGACTCCTGTGCCGGGCAAACGATTACGCCGGGAAATAACTGTCAGATGACGGTAACTTTTTCGCCTGATTCCGTTGGCAGTAAAGCGGCGGTCTTGACAATTAACAGTAATGATCCGGATGAGGCCCAAGTACAGGTGCCGTTAACCGGAACTGGACTATCATCATGCACCAATTTCTACTATCTTGACAGTGATGCTGATGGCTACGGAGATCCGAGCAATTCGGTTCAGGCCTGTAGTGCGCCGACAGGTTACGTAACCGACAACACCGACTGCAACGACAACGACCCTCTCGAACATCCGGGCCAGACCTGGTACAAAGATGCCGACAACGACGGTTATTCAGATGGCACGACCAATACAGCATCTTGTACCCGGC
>JAYEGS010000188.1:5635-13550 GCA_034659215.1 Pseudomonadota bacterium
CCAATACAGCATCTTGTACCCGGCCCACCGGTTATTTTGTTGCCGCTGAGTTGACGGCAACCTCGGGTGATTGCAACGACAGTATTGCCGCCATCAACCCCGGCGCCACTGAAATATGCGGTGATGGGGTTGATAATAACTGTAATGGTGAGATCGATGAAGGATGTTGCGCTGAAATAACTTTCTATCGTGATCTTGACGGTGACGGTTACGGCGACGCGGCGGTTTCTTTGCAAGCTTGTACTGAGCCGGCGGGCTATGTCGGCAACAGCAGTGATTGTAATGATTGTGACTTAAATGAATTTCCCGGCCAAATTTGGTATCAGGACGCTGATGGTGATGGTTATTCGAGCGGCACGATGGTTGTCGATTCCTGTGTCAGGCCGGATGGCTTTTATGTTGCCGGTGAACTGGCTGGAACTTACGGTGACAGCGTCGATGATGACAACAGCATCTACCCCGGCGCTCCGGAACTCTACGATGGGATTGATAATAATCTGAATGGTACCATTGATGAAGAGTGCAGTTCAGCGGGTGCGGTCAAACTGCCGGACAGCGGCCAGAATCTCTATTTTAATAACTGGGGGCCAATTGCCACACCGGCTCACGGTGAGCCCTTCTTTGGCCAGGATGCTCAATATTATCACCATCGTTCTTATACCAAACTTGGTATTAATGGTCTTGAGCTGCCGGATGCTGCGAGCTCATGGTTAATGGTTCGAGACAATATCAGCGGCTTAATCTGGGAGGTCAAACATAATAGAAACGATGCCGAGAACTTTGACAATCCCAACGATGCCGACAACCGCTACACCTGGTATGACAGCAACCCCGACACTAATGGAGATAAACCGGGCAGTCCACGAGAGACTACCGATACGGAAGATTTTATTAAAGCCTTGAACTTAAGTTTTTATGGCGGTTTTAACAATTGGCGTCTACCGACAATTTCCGAGCTTAGTGGCTTGATAAATCGAGGCCTTAACTCACCGGCAATCGACCTGGAATTTTTCGACCCGACCAAGCCTTCGCCTTACTGGTCAGCAACTCCCTATAGCTACAGTGATGAGAATAGAGCATGGCATATCTATTTTGGTTACGGCTATGTTGGCAGCGGCCTGACGTCGGCAAAATGTTATGTGCGAGCTGTACGATAAATGGCGTCGCAAAAAGTTCCGAGATCCTGTGCTTATAATATTAGGTAATAGTTTATGAAAAGATTTTTTATGATAAGTCTGGTTTTATGGTTGTTTTGCCCTTTGTGGGCGGGGGCCGGGCTGGTGGATAATGGCGATGGAACGATCAGCGACACCAAGACCGGACTGATGTGGCAGCAGGATGGGACGAGTTCTGGAGTTATGGGCTGGGAGGCAGCTTTATCATCTTGCGAGAGCCTGGTTTTGCCGCTTAACAATCCGTATACCGATTGGCATCTGCCCAATACCCAGGAGCTGCAGTCACTGGTCGATTACTCCGGACGTTATGCCACCGCGATCGATGTAAACCTCTTTCCCGAAACCGAAGATTATGACTACTGGACCTCAACCACTTATGATGACTATCATGATTACGTCTGGACCATCCATTTCAGCGACGGTCGCATAACCTTTCTCGAAAAAAGTGCTAACGCTTATGTTCGAGCTGTGCGTTGGCAAAATAATGATGCCGTCGCTGTTCGTCAATATACGATTATTCCGGTTGCTATAGGACAAGGAATTATTGATCCCGGCAGCCTGTTTAAGACTGGAATCGCTTCTTCTCCGGTACTGATTTTAACCCCTTATACGGGTTGGCATGTAGAGGATGTAAATTCTGCGTTAAACGGGACTCTGGCCGAGGATGACGACAATCCCGGAACCTACAGCTATACCCTGGATCCGGTTTACGGTTCGGGAACCGTGATGGTTAATTTTATCTGGGATGGTTACTCGCTTGAGCTTGATGAAGATGGTGACGGCATCGAAGACGAATGGGAGCTGGAGTATTTTGACGGTAACCTGGCCCTGGCCAACAGTTGCAGCGATTTTGATGGGGACGGATTTCGAGACATATTTGAATATCAGCACTTAACTGAAGAAGTCAAGGATGCTGATGGTAGAGACTACGACCCGTTAATACAAAACTCGCCCCATGTGGCCAATATTGATTGGCAATGTGTTAATGATTGTTATTATCTAATCAGCGATGCTCTTAAAGAGTTCAAGGACGAGCCGCTTATACTTAAAATAAGGGAGGGCGAATACCTGGAAGATTTGGAGATGAGCAGCCATGGGGCAACACTTGTGCTTCGCGGCGGTTACGATGATAATTTCAATATGCAAACCGGATTTTCTATAATTAATGGGGTTGTAACTATCAGTGGCGGCAGTATCATTATGGAAAATATAGTTATAAAATAGGAATGATTAAAGGCGCAAAAACATGACTTTGCCGGATAACTTTGCCAAACGCTATCTGGCTAGATTTATCGGGGTTTTGGGGGCTTCAGGGCTGATTTTATTAAGTCTCTGGAACCCCAGTTTTATTAATAACCTGCGTCTTAAAGCTTATGATGTTCTGCTGCGTGAACAATCTGCCCCCGCAACCATCGAACAAAAAATCATTATTGTTGATATTGATGATCGCAGCCTGGCCGAACTCGGACAATGGCCCTGGCCTCGTTCACTCTGGGCTGAAATCATCTCTCGTGTCGGCCGGAACAAGCCCTTAGCGATTGGTCTCGATATTGTTTTTGCCGAACCCGACCGCTCATCACCGCACCAGATCGCTACCTCGCTTAAGGATTTTAATCTTTCTACATCCTGTCAAGAGCAACTACTGGAACTTCCGGACAACGACCAAATTTTGGCGAAATCTCTGGAAAATTATCCTGTAGTACTCGGATTTCCTTTTAGTTTTTCTCACTCAGACATTGTGGTCCCCCCTGTTTCCCAACGTTTGAACCGCTTTGCCTTAATGGGTAAGAATAATCCTGATGCCTGGCTCTTTCAAGCCCGTAGTGCCGCATTCAATCTGACCAGGCTCGAAACGGCCGCCATCGGCAGCGGTTTTTTTAATGTTCTAGCTGATGATGATGGTATTATCCGGCGAGTACCTTTGGCTTTGCAGTATGGTGAAAGAATTTTTCCATCTTTAGTTCTGGAAATGTTGAGAATCAGCGAAAGGACAGCGTTAAATCGTATCTATACTGCCAGCAGCGGCCTTGAAGGTATCAGCTGTGGAGCTTATGAAATTCCGACTGATGCGCATGGCCAGATAAATGTGCATTACAGCGGGCCGGAAAAGAGTTTCACCTATATTTCGGCGGTTGATATCATGACCAGCAAAGTCAATGGTCAAATCTTTGCCGGTAATTATGTTATAATCGGGACTTCAGCTCCCGGTCTGGTCGACATTGTGACAACCCCGGTTTCGGCTATGTCACCTGGGGTCGAAGTCCATGCCCATGCTTTAAATACAATTCTTGCCGGCTCCTGGCTGCGTGAACCGGATTGGGCCGGGGGCGCGGAATTCATCTATTTGCTCCTGATCAGTACTGTTTTAATCATCCTGGTGCCGGCAATTGGAGCCTTGCGTGGAGGGCTGGTTTTTATCGTTGGGGCCGCAGGTATCTCTGGGTTTTCCTATTGGCTTTTCAGCCGCCACGGCTACTATCTCGATGCGGTTTACCCTCTCTTATGCAGTACACTGCTCTTTAGTCTATTAAGTTTCATGAACTATTTTCTGGAAGAACGGGTTCGCCAACAGACGAAAAAGACTTTTTCCAAATATATCTCACCGGATCTGGTTGAAGAACTTTTAAAAACCCCGGGAAAAGTTAACCTGAAGGGTGAAGAGCGGGTTTTAACTGCAATTTTTTCCGATATTAGAAATTTCAGCCGGATGTCGGAAATCTTGTCGCCGGAAGCTATTTGTACCACTTTAAACCAGTATTTGACAGTTATGACCAAGATCCTGATGGACAATCGGGGCACCGTAGATAAATTTATCGGCGACGCCATTTTTGCTTTCTGGAATGCCCCACTTTATGATACAGAGCATGCCCGACATGCCCTTACTGCGACCCTGGCCATGCGTGATGGGCTGATTGAATTAAACCAAAGTTGGCCGGCCCGCAACATGCCAACCTTAAAGGTGGGCATAGGGGTTCATACTGGACCAGTGCAAATTGGTAACATCGGTTCAGAAAATCGTTTGAGTTATACGGCAATAGGTGATAATGTCAATCTTACGTCAAGGCTTGAAGGGGTTACGAAACAGTATGGTGTCCCCATTATCGTCAGTGCCTCGACCTGGGAAATGGTTGATAAAAATGAATTTGTTTTTTGCAAACTTGATTGTATCCGCGTTGTCGGCCGTCAGGAGCCAGTCACGATATATGAATTGGTTGACCACAAGGCTCGAGTCTCGGCCAGGCGCTTGGCCCTGATAAAAGCCTATGAAGAAGCTTTGGAGATCTATTTTAAGGGTGATTTTGCTCAAGCAAAAGAAAAATTTCAACAGCTGCCGGAAGGCAGCTACAGCCGCCTGCAAGAGATCTTTATGACTCGTTGCCATAATCATCTTGCCCGCCCGGAAACGGCTGCCTGGGATGGCGTAAACACTCTGGAAGATAAATAAATTGTACCTATTCAACTAACCCGCGAATTTTGGGGACACAATCCCAGAAAATTGGCTGAACCATAACCATGGAATTTAAGGAGATTTTGCACCATGAAGCTGGATTTACCTAAAGAGTTTACCCGAGTTTACAAAAAATCAGAAGTAATCTTTGAAGAAAATAGTCAGGGGAATGAGATGTATGTAATCTCCTCCGGCAAGGTTAAGATATCTACCGATAAATCCGGGAAAGAGTTTGAATTAGCTATTCTTGGTTCGGGGGAGTTTTTTGGTGAGATGTCTTTAGTCGACTCGGAGCCACGTGTAGCAAAAGCCACCGCGGCGGAAGACAACACGGCCCTCATCATTCTGGATAAAGCCAAATTTCTTCACATGGTCAGTCAACAGCCGGATTTCGCCCTGACAATCATAAACACCTTGTGCCACAGGATACGAGAGATATATAAACTCTACAGCGATGAGAACCCAAAAAAGGCTAACTATGATTACCAAAAATTGATCACCTTGTTTGCCGGTCGCCGAGCCCTGTAAAAAACTTGGGGAGGGCACGGCAATTAAAGGGCATCTTGAAAAATTAAAATTTATTTCCTTTTTTATCTTCTTAAGCACCAGCTTTTGGCTGATTGCCACTCCAAAAGCTGGTGCTGACCGATCCACTCTGCCACCAGACCATTCATCAAACCATTTTATCGAAGCAAAAGCTCCGGAGAAAGAGCTTTTGCTGATTATTCGTAAAGCTTTATGCGGTCACAAGATCCCCTCTCTGCCGCAAGACCTCTCCTTCACATTTCAACCTGACATATCACAAGTCTATATTACTCTTCTACAATCCGGACGCAAACCCCTGCGCTGGGGAGCGCGGCGAACTGATTTAGCAAAAACTCTTGCACGAGTCACAACAAAAATCAGAAGTTTGCCCAGATTTGCCGAATTCCACATTTCCGACACCAGTAAATGCCGCCTTCTTTTTGAAATTATAACATCTGAAAAAGAGGGAGATATAACAGTACTTGATAATGAAACTTTATCTGCAAACCGCTATGAACCTGGTATCACCGGGCTGAAATACACTTTTAGTAGAATTACACGCTATTTCATGCCCACTGATGCTGTAATGCATAGCATCATGTCAGTTAAGCAGCTCTTAAATTACATCGCAAAAAAATGCGGAATTGGGGCGAAAACGAACAAAATCAATGAAAGAATCAAATTGCTGCTGCAGGAACCGATGAAGTGTAAATTGATCGTTAGCAAGTCCTGGATCAGCTTCAAAGATACTGTCCTGCCGCTCTACAGAGGAACGCCTGAACTAATACCACTAAGTAAGGAGTTGCTTTATGTAAGTTTTAAGGGAGGGATTGATTGGCTTTATGAAAACATGAACGAGGATGGAAGCTTTTTATATTATTATGACGGCATCAAGAACAGCCAGGTTGATTTTATTCATCCGCAAAAAAAAGATCCGCTCTATTACAATATTTTAAGACATAGTGGGGGAACGATTGCTCTTTTATGGGGCTATGAATTGACCGGTAAGCATAAATATCTGAAAGCGGCCAAAAGATCTCTGGATTACCTGCTGACAACCTTTGTCACCCAGACAGACTCCAAAGAGTACGCTTGTTTCCCATTTTTCAACCACAAATCTAAACTCGGAGGAGCCGGAATCGGCCTGGTCGCCCTGGTAAGGTATACCATGTTGAGCAAAGATTACACTTTTACAAAAGAGATGTCCGGTCTGGTCCGCCACTTGCTCTCTCGCATCGACGATGAAGGGGAGATGATCGGTTACTACCTTCATCCTCTGTACAATGACGGCAAACCGATCATTAACCCCTCACCGACCGTTAAAAAAGAGCTTTTTTCATTCTATTATCCAGGCGAAGCCCTTTTGGGGCTGGCTCTCTATTATCGCCATTTAGAGTTTAAAGATGAGGCCTTAAACATAGAGATCCGGCACAAGAGCAAAAAAGCCCTGGATTTTCTAGTACAAACAAGACCTTTAAGATACGCCCATCTCTTTACACCTCTGCCGGCTGACGCCTGGCTTATGCAAGCCATAGAAGAGTGGGTGAAGGTTCCAGGTTTTAAAAAAAAGGCTTATATCAACTTTGTTTTTGACGATGCGAATGCGATGTGGAGTCACATGTATAATGAGGCAAATGCTCTTTATTCAGACTATCCTGGAGGTTTCTATTATAACTACGGAGACCATGTTTATCACGATGCTTCACGCTGTGAAGGGCTCATGGCAGCTTATGGCCTGGCCAAATATCTGGAAGATGATGAGCGGGCGAGGCAGATCAAGAAAAACGTGATCCTTTCGGCAAATGGAATCATGAATTTACGAAATACCCCGGAATCAACCTTCGCTCACTTATACCCTGAAAAAAGTAACCGCAGTTTTCGCTTCAAGCTTACCCGGGCCTGGATACGAGTTGATTCGACCCAACACGCAGTCTGTTTTTTTGCCCGCCTATATAAGATCATGCCCTGATTTTTTGCTTTAATAATTTCTCTCTTTCATCTTTCCCTAACAGGGTTCCCCGGCTGCCGGTTTCTGTGCGACGTATCATCTCCACTTCACCATCTTGGCGGGCTTCATAGAAACTGTTTTCGTCTTCCAGTTTCTCGTAATAGCGACCACCAATATCTTCATAGAGATCAACCTTGAAATAGGGTCTACCGTTGAAATTGTAGGCATTGGAAAGACTTAAAAGTCCACCTTTCTCATAAACCGTATGTTTACCCGCTTCATTTTTGTAGCCGACAAAATACCTGCCCTGCTCTCGGTGGTAGATATCGGCATTGAGAGGGAAAAGTTGAGTGCCAACCTTTTCCATAAAAATGTTATTTTTAATTATAAACTCTTTGTCAGCAGCTGACAAAATCCATTCAGAGGTCATGCGGTCAGGACAGTGGACAAAGATGGTATTCTCCCGCTTCAGCAATGTTCTGTCAAGCGTTTCATAGTCTGTGTGAACTATGCTGTTATACATTGAAACATCATGAACCACTGCAGCATCAACAAAGGCCGTAATTGCATCTTGATACCTTTCCTGACTCCAAACCCGCTCTATATAATTATTGATATCTCCATAAATGACTCTGGCTGAAGCAAATTCTTCTGCTGTCAAATCCGTAAAATCCTGTTTACGTTTCTCTTGAGATAACTCTTTCCATAACTCTTTGTCATTAACCGTATCCGAACTGAAAACCAGAGTTTCTCCCCCGCAACTTATCTTTAAGCCAATTCCCGGTATACCGTGCCAGACCGGTGCTTTTATCGCCTCAA
>JAYEGS010000189.1:0-2783 GCA_034659215.1 Pseudomonadota bacterium
TCGACAACACCGAATTTCTTCCGGAAATTGAGAAAGTCTATGAAGATATCTATCTTTAGATTCTCACTATCGGATTAAAATCGGTATCTATTTGTACGGGGGGAACCATACGTCTTGTGAAAAAAAAAAGGGGGGGTCCCGCAGAGGCGCAGTGACGCAGTGAGAGGCAAAAACAAACCAAACCTATGGTTTTTCTTTGCGTCTTTGCGAGAGAGAAAAAGAATTTATTGACCATTTTGCGTAAAACCTTATGAATAAGAACCTGATCCCCACTCTACCGGATGCACTAAATAAGCTGATTTTCCGGTTTCTCAAACAGCGCCTACCGGAAAGGGAAACACCTTGCATCCAGGTCTCTCCCTTAACCCCGGACGGTTCCGACCGCCTCTATTATCGGATTAGCTGCCCCGGACACGACCCTTTTATTGCGGTCGACGCCCAGGGAACCGGCAAAAAAAACCAATCAACAAGATTAAGCCAAAACCAATCTTTCACTCTTATTCGAAATCATCTTTCGGATCTCAGTTTCCCGGTGCCTGAACTTCTGTCACAAGGCCTACAAGACCCAAATGGCAACTTTTATCTTTTGCAGGACCTTGGTGATACTACCCTTTACCGAGCCATCAAAACTCAGGGCTGGACGCCTCAAACTATTGACCTCTATAAAGATACGATCTCTCTGCTCCTACGTGTTCAAACAGTTGCCGCAACGAAATTTGATCCCGCCTGCTGCTATGCCGGGGCATACTATGACCAGCAACTGATAATTGAAAATGAACTCAACTACTTTCTCAAAGCTTTTGTTATGGGGAACTGCGGCCAACAAGTCCTATCCACAGCCCAACACCAATTACAATCAGAATTTCAAACTATCGCTGCCACTGCGACTACGGCACCCGGCAATTTTTTTCTTTACCGCGACTTTCAATCTAAAAATTTGATGCTCAAAGATGGGCGAATTTTTCTCATCGATTTCCAAGGGGCTCGCCTGGGCCCCTATTATTACGATCTCGCCGCCCTCATCAACGACCCTTACACCGATATCCCACGGCCTCTACGAGAGCAGCTTACAACTGACTATTTTAACAAACTTGAAATAAGCCTCAAAACTGACGCCCCCAATCGAGAAACCTTCAACTACTACTTTGCTCTTTTCTCCTTGATCCGCACCCTGCAAACCCTGGGCGCCTTCGGCTACCTGATCGGCCGCGAGAAAAACCATTTCAAAGAGTATGTTGAACCGGCCTTAAAAAACCTGCACCACTACCTGAATAAATTATCACCTCACCTCAACCTGCCCGTGCTAAATAAACTAATAAAGAAACCCTAAAAGATAGAGAGGACGCCTTAACTTATCAATCCGGTCGTCGGCAGAAAGGATAATTTTACGATCGGCCTTGACACCTTTAAATTGTGTACGGCCCTTCCCTTTACCACCAATTTCAAGCACGACGCTCTCTTTTCCGTTGTGCGTGATAAAATCGGGAGTTTTTTAGCAGAATATTAATCACTACATTTACCATCAACCAAAACGGCCGGTAATATAATCTTCGGTTAATTGATGTTTTGGGTTGGTAAAAAGTTGTCGGGTGGAGCCAACCTCGATCAGGTCGCCGAGATGGAAGAAAGCGGTTCGCTGGGAAACCCGTGATGCCTGTTGCATGGAGTGGGTGACGATAATAATCGTAAAATTCTCCCTCAGTTCATCAATGAGGCCTTCGATCCGGGCCGTGGCGATCGGATCGAGGGCCGAACATGGTTCATCCATTAAAATCACTTCCGGACTGACCGCAATACTACGGGCGATACAGAGCCGCTGTTGTTGTCCTCCGGAGAGACTGGTGCCGGAATCATCCAAGCGGTCTTTAACTTCATCCCACAAACCCGCCTTCTGCAATGAACTTTCGACAATTTCATCGAGTTGATTACGGTCTGCGGCAAGACCGTGGATACGGGGGCCATAAGCGACATTTTCCCGAATCGACTTGGGAAAAGGATTTGGTTTTTGAAAAACCATGCCGACTTTAGCCCGCAAAAGAACAACATCGACGCCGGGCTGATTAATATCTTTATCATCGAGAATAATATTTCCGGTAACCCGACAACTATCGATCGTATCGTTCATACGGTTAAGGCAGCGAAGAAAGGTTGATTTACCACACCCTGACGGCCCGATCATGGCAATTACTTCATTGCCGGCAATATCCAGTGAGGCATTCTTAATAGCCTGATTATCGCCGTAAAAGACATTGACATCACGACAAGTCAAACGTGGATTATCGACAAAAGGTTCACCCACTGTTTGACGGTGATTACGATCTACTTGCAAGCGACTACGTGTGCTATCCATCTCTTATTCCTGTTAATCCTAAAAAAACTCAATTATTCGGGTACCGCCATAAAGTTGCAACAAGTAACGGCGAACTTTGCTTCGCCCACTCGTTCCGTTTAAATTCCTGCATCAGAACGTCCGCCTTCCGGCGAACAACCTGGCAGTCATTTATTCGAAGGAGACAGTTTGAGAACAACTCCTGAAGAAGTCACGGGATGGCTAAGTAAAAATTTCGATAGACGCCCCGCAGGAAGTGCCCTGGGTGCAAGATGTTGTGGTTTTCCAGGCGCGAGACCATACAAATAGTATGTCGAATGTCTGGAAAACCTCAACAACGCAGGATATCGGAACTTTTTACGACGCCATAATAACCTGTTGAAAAGGGAAATGCAACTACAGCCTTAAGCCCCTCTCAGCCACACCCGGCAAATCTTTTCCTTGACACCAAACC
>JAYEGS010000190.1:0-6294 GCA_034659215.1 Pseudomonadota bacterium
CTGTCCGAGAATAGGATTTTTTTCTCAGATCAAGGCATGCGAAGAAAATTACCGCAGGCATACTTTAAGTATTCCGAGGATAATTTTTTGAGCATAACGCAGATATGGGGAAAAAAGACGTTCTCGGACAGCCTCTAGGAAAAAAGTGTTGACAAGTGCCGGTTAAATCTCTATATGCTCGTCCATAGCCCTCCTCTATATTAGATGTCTCTTAAATTTACCGCTTTTGAAAAGCATTTATCCATAATCATAAAACAGTTCCGGTTAATTCTTCATACCCAATTCCTGATTCCTGTCGAAAATATTCGAAATCAACTTGATACTACCTGGATTATATTTAATAATTACTTTTTATGATGGTGAAATACGGATTTTGTAATACTTTGGTTGCTTTGCGGTCGTTGTCGCGAGGCCATTAACCTTGTTATAAATGTAACAGTTAATCTTTAAACACACATATGAAAATTTTCGGGAAATTTTAAGGAACGTGTATGAATCTGACTGAGCTGAAAACCAAAAAAATCTCTGAATTGATGGAGATGGGTCGTGATATGAAGGTCGAAGGGGCCGCCGGTATGCGGCGCCAGGATTTGATCTTTGCCATTCTGCAGGCTCATGTCAATAAGAACGGAGCAATCTTTGGCGAAGGTGTGCTGGAGACCCTGCCGGATGGTTTTGGTTTTTTACGAGCCCCCGATTATAATTATCTCTCCGGTCCGGACGATATCTATGTCTCCCCTTCGCAGATTCGTCGCTTTAATTTGCGTACCGGTGATACCGTGGCCGGACAAATCCGTTCACCGAAAGAGAGTGAGCGCTATTTTGCCTTGCTCAAGGTGGAAGAGGTCAACCAGGATTCGCCGGAGGTTTCTCGTAACAAGATTCTTTTTGATAACCTGACCCCGATCTTTCCCGATGAGCGTTTTACCCTTGAGCGCGAGGCTGATAACTATTCGATGCGGGTCATGGATCTGGTTACGCCGATCGGCAAGGGCCAGCGTGGTTTGATTGTGGCTCCGCCGCGAACCGGGAAAACCGTGCTTTTAAAGCAGATTGCCAATAGTTTGACTGAAAATCATCCCGATATCACCCTGATTGTTCTCTTGATCGATGAGCGTCCTGAAGAGGTCACCGATATGAAGCGCTCAGTGCGCGGTGAAGTGATCTCTTCAACTTTTGACGAACCGCCTCAGCGCCATGTTCAGGTTGCGGAGATGGTCTCAGAGAAAGCCAAGCGTCTGGTTGAACATCAACATGATGTGGTGATTTTGCTCGATAGTATCACGCGTTTGGCCCGGGCCTACAATACCGTGATTCCGGCCAGCGGCAAGGTGCTTTCCGGCGGGGTTGATTCTAACGCCCTGCATAAGCCGAAACGCTTTTTCGGGGCGGCCCGCAATATTGAAGACGGGGGTTCTTTGACCATTATTTCGACGGCTCTGGTTGATACCGGAAGCCGGATGGATGAGGTTATTTTTGAAGAGTTCAAGGGAACCGGTAATATGGAGCTGCACTTAGAGCGCCGTTTAGCTGATAAACGAACCTTCCCGGCGATGGATGTGATCCGCTCCGGCACCCGGCGTGAAGACCTCCTGATGGATCCTCAAGACCTGCAGAGGGTTTGGATTTTACGGAAATTCATCCAGCCGATGAATGTTGTTGAAGGCATGGAATTTCTGCTCGAAAAAATGAAGGGCACCAAGAACAACGCAGAGTTCTTAGATTCCATGAATAGCTAAATTGGCGGTTTTTTATTGACAATAACGCGCATTAAGATGTAGAAAGCGCGCTTCGCCCGATTCGGGCTTAAAAATATGGAGGTTTTTTAGATTATGAGAGAAGGTATTCACCCTAAATACGAAACCTGCGCAGTTAACTGCGCTTGTGGTTACAGCTTTGAGACTCGTTCAACCATCCCCGCGATCAAGATTGAGGTCTGCTCCCAATGTCATCCCTACTTTACCGGTAAGCAGAAGTTTGTTGATTCGGCCGGTCGGATTGAGAAATTCCGTCGTAAATACAAGAAGTAGTCGGTTTTAAGCTTGATTGTTTCCCTGCTGACCTATACTCCGGAAGCCGAGCGCATTGTTGCGACTGCGGCCCGGCTCTGTTACGCGGCGGTTGATGTTGAGGCGTTAAAGCAACGTTTTGAGCCGGATGATGATCAGCGTATGATCAGTAAAGTCCTGGCTATTGGTCATCACGGGGTTTTGGAACATGCTGTTTTCAGCTTCGCGGCTGAAGGCGTTTCCCGGGCTTTGACGCACCAGCTGGTGCGTCACCGTTTGGCTTCGTTTGCGCAGCAGAGTCAGCGTTATGTTGCTTTCGATGGTGGTTTTGACTATGAAATGCCGCCGTCGATTGCCGAGCGTCCTGAATTAGCGACCCGTTTTGACGATGAGATGCGTCGTTTGGCGGCTCTCTATGCGGATTTGAGAGAAGCCGGAATTGCGGCCGAAGATGCCCGTTTTGTCCTGCCTAACGCTTCCCATTCCCGTCTTATAATGACCATGAACGCCCGGGAGTTGCGTCACTTTTTCCGCTTACGTTGTTGTCGACGCTCCCAATGGGAGATTCGGGCCTTGGCGACTAAGATGCTCAAAGAGGTGATTAAGGTCGCCCCGGCACTCTTTCAAAAGGCCGGGCCCGGTTGTCTGGCCGGAGCTTGCCCTGAAGGTGCAATGAGCTGTGGTGCCGCCGCAGAAGTGCGCCGTGAATTTGAGGCTCTTGGAGCAATAGGCAAACAATAGTCCTGGTGACCACTGTTTAGCCACGAAAGTACACGAAAAAAGCACGAAAATTATTTTGTGATCTTTCGTGTGTTTTCGTGGCTAAAATAACAAAACGACTAGTTACCCTCTTAAACACTTATTATGTTTGCAAAACTCGAAGAAGTTGAACAGCGGCT
This sequence comes from Pseudomonadota bacterium, assembly GCA_034659215.1. Lineage (GTDB taxonomy): Bacteria > Desulfobacterota > Anaeroferrophillalia > Anaeroferrophillales > Tharpellaceae > Tharpella. The sequence goes on from JAYEGS010000190.1 coordinate 2,909, forward strand.
TTTGGATCTTGAGGCTGAAGTAATTCAGCCCGAAGTGATGGCCAACCGTAAACGCTATCAGGAGGCGACCAAAGAGCTCGCCGACCTGCGTCCGGTGGTCGAGGCTTTTCGCGCTTATCGGGAGATTGCGGCCGAGATTGAAGATCACCGTGAACTTTTGCAAGGTGACGACGACGATCTTAAAGAGTTGGCTAATGAAGAGTTGCCCGCTCTCGAAACGAAGCTTGCGAAACTGGAGAAAGAGATTCACCTCCTTTTACTGCCCAAAGATCCAAATGATGAAAAAAATGTTATTCTGGAGATTCGGGCCGGTACCGGCGGTGACGAAGCCGCCCTTTTTGCGGGAGATCTTTTTCGTATGTATGCCCGTTATGCCGAGCGCCAGCATTGGAAGCTTGAAGAACTTGGGCGGAGCGAGACCGGGGTTGGTGGTTTAAAAGAGATTATTGTCCTGATCAAGGGCAAAAGGGTCTACAGTCGTTTGAAGTATGAGAGTGGCGTGCATCGGGTTCAGCGGGTGCCGACAACCGAATCGCAGGGCCGCATTCATACTTCGGCAGTGACTGTAGCGGTGCTACCGGAAGCCGACGAAGTCGACGCCGATATCAATCCTCAGGATCTGCGGATCGATATCTATCGCGCCTCCGGCCCCGGAGGCCAGAGTGTTAATACGACCGATTCGGCCGTGCGCATTACCCATATCCCGACCGGACTCGTGGTTTCGAGTCAGGATGAGCGTTCCCAGCATAAAAATAAGGAGCGGGGGATGAAGGTTTTGGCCTCGCGTTTGCTTGATCTGCGTATGAGTGAACAGCACGAGTTGATCAGTTCCGAGCGTCGTCAACAAGTCGGCAGCGGTGATCGCAGTGAACGGATTCGCACGTACAACTTTCCTCAAGGTCGGGTCTCCGATCATCGTATCGGGCTGACTCTGCACAAACTTGATCAGATTATGCAAGGTGAAATCGGTGAACTGATTACGGCCTTGCTCTCTCATTTTCAGGCTGAGGAGATGAAAGGGTCGACTTCATGACTGAAACCTGGACGGTGCTCAGCCTGCTTAACTGGGCCGCGCCGTACCTCGAAAAAAATGGTTCCAGCTCTCCACGGTTAGATGCCGAATTGCTCCTCGCCAAGGTTCTTGACTGTCAACGTCTTGACCTCTACCTGCGTTTTGATAAACCTCTGGCTTCATCCGAACTTGCCTCCTTTAAAAAAATTATCCTTGAGCGTCGCCAAGGGGTGCCGGTTGCCTACTTGCTCGGTGAAAAAGAGTTTTGGTCGCTCTCCTTTCAGGTCTCTCCAGCGGTGCTGGTGCCGCGTCCCGAAACCGAACATCTGGTTGAAGCAGCCATCAATTTCCTGGAAGAAAAATTTCCTACAGGTTGCGGCGTACTTGATCTGGGTACCGGCTGCGGCAATATTATTCTCTCGCTGGCCCACCAGTTTTCGGATCGTACCGGTTTTTCCTGGCTCGGGATTGACAGTCGTCCAGCCGCCCTTGAGGTTGCCGCACTCAACGCCCGGCAGTTGAAACTTGAAGAGGTCTCTTGGTTAGCCTCCGATCTCTTTGCCAGCCTGGCTCCCGAGAATTCCTCATTTGGCTTGGTGGTCGCCAATCCCCCCTATATTACCTCTTCAGAGATGGCCGGGTTGCCGCCCGAAGTGCAGCGTGAACCGGCTGCCGCCCTTGATGGCGGCCTTGATGGCCTTGATTTTTATCGCCGGATTGCCAATGATGCTCGCAACTTTTTACGACCCGGCGGCGGTCTCATTTTTGAAGTTGGTGACGGACAGGCTGCGGACGTTAAAAAAATCTTGGCAAGTAACGGTTATAGTGCTATCTCTGGCCTGTTCGATCTGGCTCGTTGCGAACGGGTAGTTAGTGGGCAGTGGGCGGTTTAAATTAAAGCGGGTAGCGACGTTCGCTGCGTTCTCGAATTTAATAGAGGTATCGTAAGTGGAAAGTATAGTAGTTCGAGGCGGCCGGAAATTATCCGGTGAAGTGATTATTGATGGGGCCAAGAATTCGGCTCTGCCTCTGATTGCGGCCACATTGCTGGCTGAAAATGGTTGCAGCCGTCTTGAGAATGTTCCTGATCTTCGTGATATCAATACCATTATCCGTCTGCTTGAGGGAATGGGGGCGGTTATTAGTCGTCAAGGCGGCTGTTTGGAGATCACAACTTCGGCGGTGGGAAATTGCCAGGCACCCTATGAGTTAGTTAAAACCATGCGAGCCTCGATTCTGGTTTTAGGCCCGCTGATGGCACGTTTTGGTGAGGCCCGAGTCTCTCTGCCGGGGGGCTGTGCGATCGGGGCGCGACCGGTTAATCTCCATATCAAAGGCTTAGAGATGATGGGGGCCCGGATTTCGGTTGAACATGGCTATATTATTGGTCAGGCGGAGCGTCTTAAAGGGGCTGATATCAGTTTTGATGTAACCACTGTGACCGGCACCGAAAATCTGATGATGGCGGCGGTTTTAGCCGATGGCGTGACGATTTTACGTAACGCCGCCCGGGAACCTGAAATTGTTGATCTGGCCGCTTTTTTACGGAAGATGGGGGCGCAGATTGAAGGTGATGGAACTCACACCATTACAATTGCCGGGGTTGAAAAACTGGTCGCCGCCGACTATCAGGTGATGCCCGACCGGATCGAAGCGGGAACCTTTATGGTTGCCGCCGGGATCAGTGATGGCGACGTTGTTATCAAAAATGCGCCGTTGGCGGCGATGGCGGCGGTGGTTACCAAATTACAGGAAATTGGCCTGTTGATTGAACCGCTCTCTCCTGAAGAAGATGATGAACTTCATGAAGATAACAGACTGTTGGCCGGGGTTGCGGTTCGGGTGCGTCGTGGTTTAGACGGTTTAAAAGCTCTCGATGTGAGAACCATGCCCTATCCCGGTTTTCCCACCGACATGCAGTCTCAGGCGATGGTTCTCCTGGCCCTGGCCGAAGGCACCAGTGTGATCAGCGAGACCATTTTTGAAAATCGTTTTATGCATGTTTTTGAGCTTCAGCGTATGGGGGCCGATATCGAGGTCGAAGGGCGCACGGCTATTGTTCGCGGGGTTGCGGCCCTTTCCGGGGCTCCGGTGATGGCTTCCGATTTACGGGCCAGCGCCGGTCTGGTTTTGGCCGGTTTGGCGGCCGAGGGCGAGACCGTGATGTCTCGGGTTTATCACCTTGATCGCGGCTATGCCGGTTTTGAAGAGAAACTAAAAGCTCTTGGAGCTGATATCAAGCGGGTCGAGGAAAATTGATGAATATTAACTGTTATCAAACGAGTGATCCCGATTTTCAGGAACGTTTCCAGCTTCTCTGCGAGCGCAATCTTGATCTCGATATGTCGGCGGATAGTGTGGTAGCGGAGATTCT
>JAYEGS010000190.1:6394-13453 GCA_034659215.1 Pseudomonadota bacterium
GAGGAAAATTGATGAATATTAACTGTTATCAAACGAGTGATCCCGATTTTCAGGAACGTTTCCAGCTTCTCTGCGAGCGCAATCTTGATCTCGATATGTCGGCGGATAGTGTGGTAGCGGAGATTCTTGAACGGGTTCGTAAAGAGGGTGATACGGCGCTCTTTGATTATACCAGGCGTTTTGACGGTCTCGATCTTGCGGACGTCGGCGTAGAGGTGCAAAGTGCGGAGATTGATGCAGCCTTTGACCTGTTGAGTGCCACCCAACTGAAAGACATTGAATTGGCGATTGAGCGGATTACGACTTACCATCAGCGCCAGCTCCGGCAATCCTGGTTTGACGACCACGAACCCGGAGTTCTTTTAGGACAGAAAATTACCCCTCTGTCGCGGGTCGGAATCTATGTGCCGGGGGGTAAGGCTTCTTATCCTTCGTCGGTTTTGATGAATGCGATTCCGGCTCAAGTTGCCGGAGTCAAAGAGATTGTTATGGTCTCTCCGGCAGCCCTAGGTTATAATCCGGCCGTACTGGTTTCCGCCAGACTTTGTGGGGTGAAACGAATTTTTCGGGTGGGCGGGGCTCAGGCCGTGGCCGCACTGGCCTATGGAACGCCCTCAATCCCTGCGGTTGACAAAATTGTCGGACCTGGTAATATCTACGTGGCGTTGGCTAAGCGTCGGGTCTTTGGCCGGGTCGGTATCGATATGGTCGCCGGTCCCAGCGAAATTATGGTGGTCGCCGATGCGAGCGCCAATCCGGTTTTTGTTGCCGCCGATCTGCTTTCACAGGCGGAACACGATGAACTTGCGGTGGCCGTTCTGGTGACACCTTCGCAAAAATTAAGCGACGCCGTCGAGGCGGAACTGGAAAAACAGTTGGCAACGTTGCGGCGGCGAGAGATTGCCCAGCGTTCATTGCAGGATCAGGGGGCTTTGATTACCACTGCAAATCTTGACCAAGCCCTTGAACTGGCTAATCAGTTTGCGGCTGAACATCTCGAACTTGCGGTAGCTGATCCCTTGCTGGCTTTAAGCTCAATCCATAACGCCGGGGCAGTTTTTCTCGGCCATTCAACGCCTGAAGCTTTAGGTGATTATCTGGCCGGTCCCAATCACGTCCTGCCGACGGCGGGGACGGCTCGATTCTCCTCGCCGTTGGGAGTTGATGATTTTCTTAAAAAGAGCAGCGTTCTCTCTTTCAGCCTGGCCGCCCTCAAGCGCTACGGACAACCGTTGATGGCGTTAGCCGAGATGGAAGGTCTGGAAGCGCATGGCCGAGCTGTGAGTCTGCGACTTGAGGATTAGTTTGCGCCTCGATGTGGGGACAGACCTCCAGGCAGGGCGCTAGCCCGTAGCCGGGCTGAGCTCTGTCCCCGGTTATGGAAAGCGAAGCGATGTTCACTCTTACGTTGGTTTCTTAACGGTTACCAGACCAGGAGATTTAAAATGGAAAAAACTATACGTATAGCTGAAATAAACCGTAAGACGGCCGAAACCAGCATTAAGCTTGCTCTCGTTCTTGATGGCAGCGGGAGCTCGCAAATCGCAACCGGGATCCCTTTTATTGACCATATGCTCACCCTCTTTGCCCGGCACAGCGGTTGTGACCTGGAAATTATGGCAAGTGGTGACTTGGAAGTCGATTTCCATCATACGGTCGAAGACTTGGGAATCTGCCTGGGTCAGGCCTTGAGCCAGGCCTTAGGGGATATGGGTGGTATCGCTCGTTACGGCGAGGCCCAGATTCCGATGGATGAAGCTTTGTGCGGGGCCGTGGTTGATATCTCCAAGCGTCCTTTTTTGGTCTTCAATCTGGCTCTGACCGCACCCAAAGTCGGTGAGCTCGACAGCGAATTGATCGAGGAATTTTTTCGGGCCTTTGCCGTGCATGGCGGTTTGACCCTGCATCTTAATCTCCATTATGGAAAAAATCAGCACCATATCTTTGAGGCTGCTTTCAAAGCTTGCGCCCATGCCCTGCGCCGGGCCTGGACGCCGCTGACGGAACTTCAGGGTCAGGTTTTGAGTACTAAAGGAACCCTTTAGAAATGATTGCAATTGTTGATTACGGTATGGGCAATCTGCGGAGTGTCCAGAAAGCCATCGAAAAAGTTGGCTACGAGGCTGAAATAACCCGCAGTCCCCAGCGTATTGCCGATGCCCGGGCGGTTATTTTGCCCGGAGTCGGGGCGTTTAAAGACTGTATGGACAACCTTGAGAGTTTTTCTCTGATTACGCCGGTCTTGAAGGCGGTTGCCTCGGGCAAACCTTTTCTTGGTATCTGTCTGGGCTTACAGCTTCTTTTTAGTGAAAGTTTAGAGTTTGGTCACCACCCCGGACTTGATGTAATTAAGGGTGTGGTTAAACCTTTTTCACAGACCATGAGTGACCCGGATCGGCCCGGCGGCCTTTTGAAAATCCCGCATATGGGCTGGAATTCCGTACAAATCCAGAAACCGGTGCCGGTTTTGGCTGAAGTCAAAGAAGGGGCCTATTTCTATTTTGTTCACTCATACTATGTCGAACCCGAAGATCAACAAACGGTGGCGATGCTGACCGATTATGGCGGGAAATTTGTTTCGGCCGTGGCCTTTGATAACGTGGTTGCGACTCAGTTCCATCCGGAAAAGAGCCAGCAGCAGGGGCTTGCTATCTTGCGGGCTTTTGCGGCCCTTAAATGAAAATGGATGGTAACTATTTAGCATACTCACCATAAAGCTGCAACAAATGGTGCGAACATCGCTTCGCTAGGCTTCGAGGGGGACACGGCTCAGCTCGCCACGGGCTTAAAGCCCGGTCTGGAGGCATGTCCCCGTATCGAGACAGGTTGATGAAGTTACAAGGGATGATGATTATGACTATGGAAAGATGTTTTACTCGTACTTGTTGGGCCGTATTATTCTTGTTTGTCATGATAGCTCTTCTTTTGTTCTCTGCCTGTGCGACCAAGGATGTGCGCGTCAAAGAGCTTGAGGCGATTCCTCAGTTTTACCGGGTTGCGGTTCTGCCTTTCAATGTGACCAATTGCCGGACTTGTGTCGAGTCTTATCCCTCCTGTCGGCCAGTGGGGGGGCAGATTGTCTGTGACCAGATCAAGAGTGGTATCGGTTTTGATCTAGCCCAGTCGCTGGCTCGAGAGATCGCTATCTATGGGAAATATGAGGTGGTTGAACCGCAGGCGGCAGCGAGGGTGCTGCCGATGCTCGGCCAGGTGCCGATGACCGAAATCGGCCGACGATTGGGGGTCGACGTTCTCGTTTTTGGAGTTATTAACCGTTTTCAGGAGAGGATTGGCGGGCCGATGTCGGTACGCCAGCCGGCCTCGGTCTATTTCGAGATTACCGTGGTCGATGCCCGGAGTGGGCGCAAGGTCTGGTACGCGGTTTTTGATCAGACCCAAAAATCTTTAAGTGATGATATTACCAACTTAAGAAATTTCATGCGGGGCGGGGGCAAGTGGCTGACGGCCAGAGAGTTTGCCGATATCGGCATTGCCGAGTTAGTTGAGCAGTTTCCCGGTTTAGAGGGAGCAGGAGCACTATAAAAATGATTATTATACCGGCAATTGATTTAAAAGATGGTAACTGTGTGCGTCTCAAACAGGGGCGGATGGAGGATGATACGCTCTTTTCCGATGATCCGGTTGAGATGGCCCTGAACTGGCAGAAACAGGGAGCTCGGTATCTGCATCTGGTCGATCTTAACGGTGCCTTTGCCGGGGAGCCGGTCAATCGTGAGATTATCAAAAAAATTGTTGCGGCGCTTGATATCCCTTGTCAGTTGGGGGGCGGAATCCGTGATCTTGAAACGATCAGTGCCTACCTTGATCTCGGTCTTGATCGAGCCATCTTGGGGACCGTGGCGGTTGAAAACCCCGAGTTGGTGCGGATTGCGGCCAAAACTTTTCCGGGTCGTATCTGTGTCGGGATCGATGCTCGTCAAGGTTTGGTTGCAACCCGGGGCTGGGCTGCGGAAACCCGGGTGCAGGCGCTTGATCTGGCCCGAGGTTTTGAAGATTGTGGGGTGGCGGCGATAATTTATACCGATATTTTGCGCGACGGGATGCAGACCGGCGTCAATCTTGAAGAGACCAAAGCCCTGGCCGAAGCCATCTCGATTCCGGTGATTGCTTCCGGCGGGATTGCGACTATTGCCGATGTCAAAGGTCTATTGCCGCTGGAAAAATGTGGTGTCAACGCTGCGATTACCGGTCGCGCTCTCTATGAAGGTACGCTTGATCTTGCTGCTGCCCAGGCCCTGGCCGATGCCGATAGCAAGGCAAATGCTAATGGTGACGCGCAATGTTAGCCAAAAGAATTATTCCCTGTCTTGATGTCAAGGATGGACGGGTGGTCAAGGGGGTTAATTTTGTCGGTTTAAGGGATGCCGGTGATCCGGTTGAAGTTGCCGCCATCTATGATGAACAGGGGGCCGATGAGCTCACTTTTCTCGATATAACCGCATCATCCGACCGACGCTCAATTATTCTTGATGTTGTCGCCCGTACTGCCGAACAGGTTTTTATCCCGTTGACGGTCGGCGGCGGGGTGCGTAAACTTGAAGATATCAGGGCTCTGCTCAATGCCGGGGCCGACAAAGTTTCGATCAATACGGCAGCCGTACATCGTCCCGAATTTGTCAAGGAGGCCGCCTACCGTTTCGGCAGTCAATGTACGGTGGTTGCCATCGATGCCAAGGCCCGAACCTCCGGCGACGGTTGGGAGGTTTTTATCTACGGCGGCCGCGAACCGACCGGTCTTGACGTGGTCGAATGGGCTCGGCGGATGGTTGAATACGGTGCCGGAGAGATTCTTTTAACGAGTATGGATCGAGACGGCACCAAGGATGGTTTTGATCTTGAGCTGACCAGGACTATCGTCGACGCCGTCGAAGTTCCGGTGATCGCCTCCGGCGGCGTCGGCAACCTTGATCATATCTATGAAGGCCTGACTAAAGGTGCGGCCAGCGCCGCTTTGGCTGCGTCCATCTTTCACTATCGTGAATATACGATTGGCGAAACCAAAGAGTATCTTCGTCAACGTGGAGTCAGGGTTCGCGATTGATCGATGTTGAGTAATGAATTATGAGCAATGAATCTACAGATCAGATAATCGACGAACTCTATAAAGTGATCTGCGAACGCCGCGATCATCCCCGCCCAGACTCTTACGTCTCTTCGCTGCTGCAAAAGGGCACCGACCAGGCCTTAAAAAAGGTCGGTGAAGAGTCCTGCGAAGTTATCCTGGCCGCCAAAAACCGGGAACCAGCCGCCCTTATCCATGAACTTGCCGATTTAACCTTCCACCTTCTGGTTCTCATGGCCGACCAAAAAATCCTCCCCTCAGCTATAAAAACTGAACTTCAACGCCGCTTCGGCACCTCCGGTTTGCTCGAAAAATCGAGCCGATAAATAGGGGTTGCTGGCTAGGTGTTATTTATGATATGGGAGTACTGATATATCCTGATAGCACGATTTGATCTGACGTCGATGTTGGCTCACATTGCCCTGTCTTAACGGTTATATGAGGTTTCCGGATGGATTTTAATACAGTATTACAGGTACAGGTTCAGGGTTATCCCAACCGCTTAAAAAGTTATCTGGTGGGTCGGGAGGAGGGGCGTTATCTGATTATAAAAGCCCCTATGGTTCTGGATTACGAAGAAATTTTTGCCAAGGATAAGGAGTTAGTTGTAAGATATGTACATCAGGGGAGTGTCTTCGGATTTAGGTCGCCGATCATGCTGTCCGTACAGGAACCCTTTAATGTTGTTTTTGTTAAATTCCCCAAAAAAATTGAAGATTATAACCTGAGGACTCACAAAAGATTTGAATGCAGTCTTCCCGCTCGCCTGGAGGTTGTGACTCGACATCAAGACAGAAAATTGCGTTTTAAAGGAGTTGTCAGTGATATTAGTAAAGGTGGCTGTAAGGCGACAATTTCTCTAAAAGAGCTTGAGTGGGTTAAAGAGCCTCTCAAAATTCAGTCTGACATTGAGCTGTTTCTCTCTTTACCGGGAGTCGAGGGCGAACTTTGTCTGCAAGGAGCGGTAAGAAGTATGTCGCAAGATAGTGAAGAGCTCTCCCTGGGTATTCAGTTTGTTGACCTTAGTGGAAAAAGCCAGATTCAATTAGATAGATTCCTTGCTGCCAATCAAGTTTGATCTTTGGTTTTTTATCTCTTTTTAATACCCACATTGAAGTATTCCGTTGTTCGGGGAACTGCACCTTATTCCTAAGGTGAATCCGGGGAGAAGGTTTTCCAGTCCGTGCCATTGTAGATATGCAGTTTCCCGTCACTTCCGTAATAGAGAGTTCCGCTTACCGGGTTAATCGGGGCGGTTGTTTGTGGTACTAAAGTCAAAACATTGTCAATCGATACCGGCCCGTCCGATTTGATTCCTCCGGAACCGACATTCACTCCCCCTTGAACCTGTAGCTGGTCTCCGATTTGGGCGTTTTCGGAGATGTCGAGACTGTTTGCAGCAATTGATCCGATCTGGGCCGTCGGGACATCCAGTCCCGAGATATCAAAAATCTTAACACTGGGGTCGACGTAGTCGTAACAGGCAACATATGCGTATTTACCGGAGATGCTTATGTCTGCGCCCGCACTATCGTCAGCACTGGATTTGCCGATATGGGTCGGATTGTTTGGATCTGAAATATCGAGTATCTCAACCCCTTCATAGCCTGTGATATAGGCATATTTACCGCGCACCTGGATAGAGTACGGGTACTGTAAATTCATTATGCCATTGTCAAAAATCGCACTTACATGAGTCGGATCAGACGGGTCGGAAATATCAAGGATTTCAACTCCGCAATCATCATATGCAGTGATATAGGCATATTTCCCGGAGACATAGATCGAATTAGCTCCATCCAGCGCAAGTCCACTCGGATCACTGATTTCACGTAGCGCTCCAACTTTGCTGGGGTTGCTCGGGTCTGAAATGTCGAGAATTGTAACCGCGTCATCTTCCCCGGCCGCGACATAGGCATATTGTCCGGAGACATAGATTGATTTGGCTCCTTTCAGCCCGAGAAGGCCTATGTCGC
>JAYEGS010000191.1:0-2768 GCA_034659215.1 Pseudomonadota bacterium
TCTATGTCAAGAGTTATGAAATCCAGAGTGAACGTACTTTAGGTGACCTCTATCAAGTTGAGTTACGGGTTGAATTGCAAGTTGATCTTCTAGAGCAAGAGCTCAGGAAAATTGAGCGGCGGGAAAGACGACAAGTTGAGCATCTGACGCTGGTTGTATTGCCGACGGCCGGAATGGGGGAGAACTTGGAACCGGTAGATAATGGTGGACTCCGGAACCTGGCTCTGGAGCCTACGGTTCTGGAGCAAAGCTTACAACAGGAACTGGCCGTTTATGGTTTCAGCCTGGAGGTAGTCGATACTATTTCTCCGGATTTGATGGGTATGTTTGTTCAGCTTTTGCAAAAAGATGAACTTTCGGGCCGATCGGAGCCTGAAGCGGCCTGGTTTCAGGGTTTGTTGTCCGGTGATCTGATTGTTGCGATCAGGCCCGGTGAGGTTAGTGAAGAGAGGATTGTCTCTTTACGGAAATCTTTCTGGCGGAGTCGGGCCGAGCTGGTTTTTATTGATACAAAAAATGATATGATAACGCATTTGCCGACGGTTACGGCTAAGGTTATCAGCTCAGACTATGTTGCCGGATTGGAGAAATTGACCCAAAATTTGACCGAAGGGGTGCAACAGGCCTGTCTTGATCGGTTGCTGCGTGATTACATTGTGCCGCAAGAGAGCGAAGAGTTAATGGTTTTACAGTTTGAGGGTTTTCGCCGGCCGGCTGATTTTGTCCTCTTTAAAGAGCGCCTGCAATCGTTGCGGACGGTCAAAGAGGTTAGTTTGCAGGCACTTGCCGCAGGCTCCATTGAACTTGGGGTGCGGATTTTGATTTCGCCACCACTATTGATTAAGTGGTTCAATGGTTTTTCGTCCGACGATCTTCCTTTTACCTTTACGGTTTACCCGCTGGATGAGACCCCGGAGCATTACCTCATACGGGTGAATTATGATCCAGCAGCGGGTAGCTGAGTTTTTATCCCGGTTTTTATCGGAAACCGGGACGGCTGAGATTTGGGTTGCCTGTTCCGGTGGACTTGATTCGATGGCCCTGCTCTCTCTGGTTCGAGAATTTGCCGACCGAGCTGATATTCCGGCAGGGGTTGTTCATCTTAATCATGGTCTACGCTCTGAATCGCGCGATGACGAGCTTTTTGTTGCGGCCCATGCTTTAAATTTGAGCTTGCCCATGGTTGTCGGCCAAGTTCGGAATTTAAGAGAGCAAGCCCGTTGTCAGCATCTCTCCTTAGAGACCGCGGCCCGGCAGGTACGCTACGCCTTTTTCCAGCGATTTCTTAAAGAGCGTGAAGCTGCTGTAATAGTTACAGCCCACAACGCCACCGATCAGGTTGAGACCATTCTCATGAATCTCATGCGGGGGGCGGGTTTGCGCGGAGTTAAAGGCATTCCCCGCCGTCGGGGTCGTATCGGACGGCCGCTTTTGCAGGTGACTCGGGAGGGGTTGGCAGACTATGTTTCTCGTAACCGGATAGCTTATCGGGAAGACCCGACTAATAGCTCTTTAGAATTCAGTCGAAATCGGGTTCGTCACGAACTTTTGCCGATTATCCGTAAATTGGGTGGTAGCGGCGTCGAAGAGCGGATGGCCGGGGCTGGCCTGCGCCTGGCGGCCGATCTGACAATTATTGATGGTCGGCTCGATGATCTTTGGTCGCAGGTGCAGCCGGAAAGAGTTGGTTTGACGGTTGAGCGGGTTTTGTTGCAAAAATGCGAAATCGCACTTTTGCCTCATTTCTTAGGTCGCATGATTCGTCGAGCCGGGGCGGTCAAGCAGGTTTCGTCCCGAGTCCTTGATGATCTTTGCGGTTTGGTGGGAAGTCCGGGGGAGCGCCGGGAGAGCCGCTATGATCTGGGCGGCGGTCTGGTTTTCAGGGCTTTGCCGGAAACTATTTTTATCGGTATGGGGGAGAAACCGAGAGGATCAGACGGAGGTATGCCTGAGTATCAACTGGCGCTGCCTGACTTCGGCCTTTACCCGTTACCAAATGACCTCGGAGCCCTGCGGATTAAACAGATTTCGGCAATAGACTATTTGCCGGAGTTGAAAAAACAAGCTGAAAAGCAAAGATTTTTAGAGGTTGTCGATGGCGACCAACTCGATTTTCCGCTTCAGATTCGCAACCGGCGGCCCGGGGATCGTTTCCAACCCTTGGGCTTGCACGGGAGAAGTTGTAAATTGAAAAATTTCTTAGCTGACCGCCATCTCTCCCGATTCGCCCGTTCAGCTTTACCGCTCCTGCTTGATCAAAAAGGAAGAATCGTCTGGGTTGTCGGCGAACGCCTCGATCACCGCTTTCGGATTACGGCCGAAAGCCGCAGTTATGTAGAGCTTCGTTTTGAATAACCCCTAACTACGGATTAAAATATGTATGCAAAATCATTGATGCGTGTCTTCGAACGGGCGGCTGAAATTATTCTTGAGGCCGATGGCCGGGCAACCGCTTTGACCGGGGCCGGGATCTCGGTTGCCAGCGGGATTCCGGCTTTTCGTGGAAGTCAAGGTCTTTGGGACAGATACGATCCTTTAGAATTTGCTGAAATCAGCAGTTTCAAACGGCAGCCGGAAAAGGTTTGGGGAATGTTGGGTGAGATGCTGGCAGTGGTCGAAAAAGCCCATCCCAATAAAGCTCATAAATCTCTAGCTGAACTTGAAAAGAAAGGACTTTTGCGATCTTTGATCACGCAAAATGTCGATGGCCTGCATCAGGCCGCCGGTAGTCGTAAAGTGATAGAATTTCATGGGGCAACCCGGCATCT
>JAYEGS010000192.1:0-2746 GCA_034659215.1 Pseudomonadota bacterium
CAAGGCTAAAATCGACTTGATATTGCCCGAACCGTATACAATCGACTGTTAAACCAGGCTGTGGACTATGTTAAAGATCTGACCTTTTAAGTGCGATATTCTTTTGTTTACAAAACAAACAAACATGGTAACCGTTCACGGCTTTTTTTGAAATCAATCGATTTTAGACTGGGTTCTTTTTTTCAAACCTGCTACGTTCATTTTTATGAACGAGTACATCGCAACCATAAATGGAAAGAAGCAACCAGTTGATGTCCATTTTGTCAAAAGACAAATAACCGATAATCCGACTTGGCATCGCACCCGACTATCTCAAGAATTATGTAAAATATGGGGCTGGTCAAGCCCAACAGGTCAACTCAAAGATATGGCCTGTCGGAAGCTCCTGCTAAAGATGGAGCGTAACAGTCTTATTGTACTCCCAAAGCTAAGACGTATTTCCCCCAACGCTCTGCGAAACAACAAAATACCGAAAGTTTCATTTTCATCCTCTCCCATCGCGGCAGATATTCGATCCCTGGTCCCAATACACGTTGTACTGGTAGTCGAAAGATCTGCAGATAGCCGATTATTTAATTGGCTCCTGTCAGAATATCACTATCTGGGTTTTCGAAATACAGTAGGCTCCAATGTTAAATATTTGATAAAGACCGCAGACGGTTCACCTCTGGCTTGTCTGCTCTATTCTTCCGCTGCCTGGAGAACAGCCTCCCGTGATCAATTCATTGGTTGGAGTAATACCGCCAGAGAGATAAATCTAAAATTTCTTGCCAATAATACCCGTTTTTTAATTTTACCCTGGATCAGGGTTCATAATCTGGCAACTCATATTCTTGCCAAAATTAACAAACGTATCTCAGATGATTGGCTGAACAAATATGGTCACCCTCTTTTCTTACTTGAGACTTTTGTCGAGCAACAACGTTTTCAAGGAACCTGTTATCAAGCAGGAAGCTGGATTAATACAGGACAAACGACTGGCAGAACGCGAGATGACAGGCATCGTAAAATTAAAACGGCTATAAAATCAGTCTGGCTTTATCCATTGACCTCACGTTTTCAGGAGAAACTGCAAAATGAAAACTGAAGAGGTTCGTGCTATTTTTCGTCAAGGGGAAACTGCAACCATCAAGTTTGTCCTGGATATTGATCGTCGTTGTCAGAAACAGGCGGCGACCATCGAAGCGCTTGAAAAAAGGATCGCAGTATTGAGCAAAGATTCCAGCACATCCAGTAAACGACCATCTTCTGATGATATTACCAAAAAAGCAAAAAAAGATAAAAAGAAACCCAATTCTCCCAAAAAGAAGAAAGGTGGTCAAAAGGGACACAAGCGAAATAGCCGTCCAGCTTTTAAACCAGATGAAATTGACGAAACGATCGAATACACACTTGCAGCATGTCCCAAATGTAACAGTGCGAACATTATCATCACCTCCGATCAAAACCCAAAAAAGGTTCAACAAATAGAAATCAAGGAAGTGCCAATTGTTGTTTCTGAGTATCTTGCTTATCCTTACTGGTGCGAAAACTGCCAATGCTATCACTATGCTGAATTACCTGAACACGTCGTAAAAGCCGGACTGTTCGGTGAAAAGATGACCGCTTTGGTTGCATACATGAAAAATGTTTGCCACTCCTCTTTCTCAACTATACGCAAATTCTTTAGAGATGTTTTACACGTAACGGTCAGTAGAGGGTATTTGGCCAAATTGATCAGAAAAGTCAGCATGGCATTACAAGACCCTTACGAAGAACTCTTAAATCAACTTCCTCTGGAAGAAGTGGTTTATGCTGATGAAACAGGTCACAAAAACAATGGCGATCGATTTTGGACATGGGTATTTAAGGCTGAATTGTATGTATTGTTCAAGATTGACAAATCCCGTGGATCAAAAGTACTCATTGATATTTTAGGTAAAGATTTCGAGGGCGTCCTGAGCTGTGATTATTTCTCTGCATACAGAAAATACATGAAGGATTTCAATGTGACAATTCAGTTTTGTATTGCCCACCTGATCCGTAACGTGAAATTTTTGACAACCTTAAAAAATAAGCAAACGCAAGTTTACGCAAAGCAATTACTCTCTCGGATTCGGGAGATGTTTCACATCATTCATAACCGTGAAGAAATGACTGAGGAACTCTTCAATAGTCAGCTTCAAACGGCACGACAAAAAATCATTGATGCTGCCACTATTGATGCCCCATCAAAACTTAATAAAGACGGTAAAGAAGAATTAACAGAAGTAGCAAATATGGTGAATCGTTTCCGCAAACATGGTGATTCATACTTTGAATTCATAACCACACCTGGTGTTGAGCCTACTAATAATTTGGCGGAACAAGCTATACGTTTCATCGTGATTGATCGTCATATCACGCAGGGCACCAGAAGCGTAACCGGGCAGTCTGCGTGCGAAAAACTTTGGACCGTCATCGGCACTTGTGCAATGCAGGGTAGATCCGCTTTTAATTTTATCCTGGCTGCAGTCACATCGTATTTTCGTCAAACAAGTTGTCCTTCATTATTGCCTGATACCAGCTAATCCCTACCTTTTGTGTTCTTCAATCACCCTCCGTATTAACAGTCCGGCAGTGTTTCTTTCACTGGTGAATTTGTATGCCCGTGAACGGTTACCGTTTTTTTAAGTCCTGAAAGTACGATGTTTGCTGTTCAACCCCAGATATACCGTTCATCATATTCCACATGATGCCGTTTCAGGATGAGCATAAATTCGTCTTG
>JAYEGS010000193.1:0-13315 GCA_034659215.1 Pseudomonadota bacterium
CCTTATCTAGAAAACGCCAACCAAAAAAAGAAGGGAATAAGGTCAGACTCCTTTAAAATTATAACAGAGGCACTGCCTCATACACCTCAGGCCCGGGCATTCGTAGCTGAACGGCCAATTGAGAGTTCCTATGGTTGAAAAAAAACGTCTGTTGCAAATTCTTGATTTGGTTAAGATGTTGCCGCGAACCAACTGCAAAGAGTGTGGGCATCCGACCTGTATGGCTTTTGCCACGTATGTTCTGCGAGAGGGTGAGGATCCTGCAAAATGTCCCTATTGGCGGCCTGATGACTTGGCTTTTGTCAAGCGATCCTTAATCTCTCAAGGCGAGGATAGTGCTTATCCCGACCATCTTTTTTCGGCCCGTAAATTTGTTCAGGGGAAGATCAAAGAGTACGATTTTTCTACAGTTGCGAAAAAAATTGGGGCGAAATTTGTCGAAGATGAAGCTGGTGATTATCTGGTTGTAAATCTTCTTGAACGTCTCTATCGCGTTGATAAAGAGCAGGTTGAACCTCTTGATGAGGGTGAACATGATCTCTGGGAGCATATTCTGCTCTACAACTATGTCGCGGAAGCCGGGGGGCGGCCCTTGACCGGTAACTGGGTGCCGATGGAGAGTCTGCCCGGCTCTCTGGCTAAGCGCAAAGTCTTTCTCAGCGGTTGTGAAGAGAAGATTGCGGCAGCCTATAGCGGGCAGCCGGAACTTTTGCGCCAAGCTTTGCAGGTTCTTAAAGCTGATTTTCCCGAACTTGAAAGTAATGCTGAAATAGCGGCCGTTTTTTATCCTTTGCCGATGATTCCTTTTCAACTTCTCTTTTGGGATGCCGACCTTGATGACGGCTTTGCCGCTCAGGTCAAGATTTTATTCGATGAGACGGTACTCGATTATCTCGATATCGAATCACTGGTTTTTCTCGGCGAAAAATGTGCTGAACGACTTGAGGCTTTGCGCTCATGATTGATAGCGGTCATCAATATCAATGGCTGACCGCGTATGATCGCCGGCGGATGGAGGGCCATTGCCTGGATTGGCCAGGCCAACCCTCTTTTTTTAAGCATTACTCTCCTGTCACATCATACCCTCTACCCTTGCCGGAAAAACTTCCCGAGGGCTCACTTTTCAGCTTGTCAAAAAATGCTCCTCCTAAAAAACCTTTAGTCTGGAATCTGAGATCTCTGGCGACATTGTTGCTTTTAACCTCAGCTCCGACGGCGCACAGCTCTTTTGCCGAGGGTGAAATCTGGTACCGCAGTAATGCTTCGGCCGGGGCTTTGCATCCGCTTGAGTTCTACCTCTCGTTTCCCGGGGCCGAAGACTTGCCCGCCGGCCTCTACCATTATGATCTGCTTAAACCGGCTTTAAATCGTCTGCGTCGTGATCCCGGTTGCAAAACTTTCGCTGCCGCCTGTGGTGGCGATCAAGAAAATGACTCTACCTGTCCGACGTTACTGATTAGTGCGATATTCTTTCGCAGTGCCTGGAAATATCGAGCTCGGGCCTATCGCTACCTTTTACTCGATGCCGGGCATGCGCTTGAAAATTTGATCATGGCTTTGTCGGCTATGGGTGCCGATTTTGAAGTGGTGCTTGATTTTGATGATACGCTTATTAATCAGGCCCTTGGTTTTGATGAACAGCGCGAGGTCGGGCTGGTCGCCGTGCGTTTAGGCTCGGGTTCCTCGGTACTTTCAGAGGCGAAACCATGGTTGGAGACAAGCGACCCGGAACCTGAACTGGTTTCCGGCAGCCGGGTTTCAAGTCGTGAGATCGACTATCCTCTGCTCCGGGAAATCCACCGGGCAAGTTCGCTTCCTTTGCGGAAAACACTGGTTCAAAAACAGGTCAACCCTGAATTTTATCGGGATATCTCAGATTGGCGGGCAATTCCAAAAGATATTATTCCGGCAAAGTCCACGCTTGCTTACGTTGAAAGCCTGCGTCAGCGGCGCTCGCAACGTAATTTTATAAAAAGCGAAACCCTGATTGATCTTGAGCATCTCTATTGTTTGCTGACCCTGTTGGGGGAAAATCTCGAAACGATCACTTTGCCGGTGCCGGAGATCACTTTTCTGGCGTCCGGGGTTTGCGGGCTTGTGGATGGACTTTATCTATTCGATCCGTTTGCTTGCCGTTTCGCCCTTTTAGACAACCGGGATCGGCATCAGGCGGTTACTCAAGCCTGCCTTGATCAGCGTTGGTTAGGGCGGGCGGCTCTGCAATTTATTTTTTTCGCCGATCTTGAATCAGCTCATGATCTCTATGGCCCGCGTAGTTATCGCTATTTGCAAATCAGCGCCGGGCGTTGGGGGCAGCGTCTCTATCTCGGGGCTACGGCCTTAGGTTTGGGCGGTTGTGCGGTCGGCGCCTTTTATGATCGAGAACTCGCCCAAGCCTGTTGTCTGCCGGATAATTTCGAACCCCTATACGTGGTTGCTGTCGGCCCGGTAGCCGGAAGCCGAAAAAAAAGATAAAAAAAGATTGCAAATAGATATTCGATGATGTATGACTACACTAAATCGGTATTGTTTGAGTTGTTTGTCAATATTTTTTGTCTTTCCGGTTTGTCGGGAAGTCTGAAAAAAGGTGAAAAGGGGAGATCTTATGGTTGAATGTAGTAAGACCGTAATCGATGCAATCGAACTGGGTATGGCTGAGGAAAAAAAAGCCAGTGAATTTTATGCAGCTGCCGCTGCCAAGCTGGAAAGTGGTCCGGGTAAAGCTCTTTTTACGCAGCTTTCTGAGTTTGAAATTGGTCATTATGAAGCTTTAAAAGAGCTCAAAGCCTCGCTTGAAGGGGAGAGCTGTTATATCACTTATGAGAGTGCTCTGCTGGAACCGGTTAGGGTTGAGGGCGGTCAAGTCAGTCTTGATGGCGACGTTCAGAAAACGATGCTTGATATTTTGACCATTGGCATTCGTAACGAGAAAAATGCGGGGCAGGCCTATCGTGATCTGGCGGCCGAGATAGAAGATCCTAATGGGATTGCCATGTTTGAAAAAATGGCTAAGGAAGAAGATCAGCATGCCCGAATTTTAGAAGATCAGTTTTACGAGGTGAAAAACCGAGGAGAGTTAGTATGGGGCGATTAATATTTTGGAGCGGATTGGTGCTGGTACTGTTTCTGGGCTTTGTGACACCGGCTCTAGCGGCGCCGCCGGATACCGAACGGATTGAGCGGAGATGTACCGATTGTCATGATCTTGATGTGATAATTGAGAAAGAGGCGTATATGGCCGATTGGCGCAAGATTGTTGACCGTATGGTGGCCTATGACGGCAGTGACATCAGTGCGATTGATAAGTTGATGATTTTAAAATATATAAATGAGAACCTGGCTCTGGATGGGCCTGGGGTTAGAGCCCGGCGAATAGAAAAAAACAAGAGTGAAAAGTAGCTATTCCGTGATTTTTATGCGGGGATAATAATTCTAACAATAATAATAATAACTCAATATCGGAGGAAAAAATGGATAAATATGTAT
The DNA here is from genome assembly GCA_034659215.1 of Pseudomonadota bacterium. Classification (GTDB taxonomy): domain Bacteria; phylum Desulfobacterota; class Anaeroferrophillalia; order Anaeroferrophillales; family Tharpellaceae; genus Tharpella. The sequence goes on from JAYEGS010000193.1 coordinate 3,487, forward strand.
GTGATATCTGTGCTTATGTTTACGACCCTGAAGTTGGTGATCCTGATGCTGACATCGCTGCCGGAACCTCTTTTGACGCTTTGCCGGAAGATTGGGTCTGTCCGATGTGTGGTGCCGATAAAGACAGTTTCAGCAAAATCGATTAAATCTGATGCCGGATTAGGAGTATAACAAATGGCGAATATAGTGATTGTTTATGATTCCCTGCGGGGTAATACCAAGCGGGTCGTTGATGTTATGAGTGAGTTATTTACCGCCGCTGGTCATGCAGTTAAGGCGGTAAAGCCGAAAGAGGCTGAGGTCGCGGATCTGGAAGCGGCCGATTTCCTTTTGCTCGGTGGTCCGACCTACCATAAAGATTTGATCAATACCATGAAACAGGTACTTTTTAAGTTTGAGAAAGCCGATCTTAAAGGAAAACCGGGCGCGGCTTTCGCATCTTTTGGTTGGAGCGGCGAATCTTTAGGGATTCTTGAAGATACGATGAAGAATCTTTATGAGATGAATATCGGGGTTGACGGAATCAAAGTCAAGCAGACTCCGGTAGCGGCCAAAGTTAAAAAAGATATTGAACCTTTTGTCCAGAAAATTCTGGAAACTTTGTAGCTGATGATTTTTGATCATCAGCTACAAACCGGCAGACGGCAGGAGTTAGTTGATATTACGGAGTTGGTTGAAGCTGATCTTGTGGCGGCATCGCTTAGTGAAGGTTTGTGTGTTGTTTTTGTTACGCATACGACGGCGGCTTTGACCATTAATGAGAATGCTGATCCGGATGTGTGTCGGGATATGCTCTTGAAATTGACTCAACTGGTACCGGAAAATGATAATTACCGGCACCTGGAGGGTAATTCCGATGCTCATATCTTAAGCACCCTGATTGGTTGCTCTTTAACTATCCCTGTGCAGCAGGGCCGGTTGGTTTTGGGAACTTGGCAGGGGATTTTTTTTGTTGAGCTCGATGGGCCTCGGCAGCGCCGTTTCAAAGTGAAGCTGATGGCTGGTTAATGGCGTCGTAACTTATTTTCAACCAGATCTGTACAATTTATGGTCGAACTGGTATGTATCTCACATGCCGGTTCGGCCTTTTTTTCGTCAATAGTTTGACGTCAGATTAACACGTGAATGACGGAAGGTTTTGCATATATGGATCAGGAAAAGAAAAATAGTAAAAAAAATGGGGCAAATCCTCGTTTGATGTTGATTGGTTCCAGAGGGCAGCTTGGTTCCGATTGCCGGGAAATTTTTTCCCCCTCATTTGAGGTTGAAAGTTTTAATTCTGATGATCTTGATCTTACGTCTCCTGATGAGGTTTACGCTGCGGTTTTAGCTTGTCGTCCGGAAGTGATTATAAATTGTGCCGCTCATACTAGAGTTGATGATTGTGAAACAGAAAGTGAGAAGGCTTATCTTATAAATGCCGAATCTCCGGCTCGCCTGGCCGCTGCAGCCAAGCGCTGCGGGGCTTTGCTTGTGCAAGTGTCAACCGATTATGTGTTTGCTGGAGATCGTGAGATTACGCAGGGCTATGTGGAGGGTGATGCGGTGGCTCCGGTCTCGATTTATGGCCGCAGCAAACTGTCAGGCGAAGAGGCTGTGGCCGGATCCGGTTGTGCTTATCTGATTGTGCGAACAGCCTGGCTCTACGGGATTAATGGTCATAATTTTCTCAAAACTATGCTCCGTCTGGCCTTGGCTGACCCCGGTCTTGAACGGAAAGTAGTAGCTGATCAATTCGGTTGCCTGACTTGGAGCTGGAGTTTGGCACAACAATTGCTGTCTCTTGTGAAGTCGGGAAAAAGAGGGCTCTATCATGGAGTCGGTGAAGGTTCGGCCAGCTGGTTTCAGGTGGCGGCCCGTTTTCTTGAATTGATGGAGGTAGAGCATCGTCTGGTACCGTGTACGACGGCCGAATATCCAACTCCGGCCCGGCGTCCGGCAAATTCGATTCTACTTAATCAAAGGCTTAAAGATGATGGCCTCTTGTTGATGCGGCCCTGGCAGGAAGATCTTGAACTTTTTGTCAGTCGTTACCGTGATCGCTTACTGCAAGAGGCCTCAATGATGTGATATATATTAGAAGAGGAGAGGGAGATGGTTAAGAAGATTGCTCTGAAATGGTTGGTTATGGGTTTGTTTCTCATGTTTTTGACGGCTTGTGCCGGCAATGAAAAGGTTAGTGAGCCGATGCTTCCGGCGGAACCGGAAGTGGAAACTACCGAGGTGATAACGCCTCCTCCGGCGGAACCTGCACCGATAAATGATCCCGGTAATGATGAGGCGGCCGTTTTCGAATCCTTGATGGATCGTATGATGGTTGATTTACGAGCCAATTTTCTTGACCAAGGGCTAATCTCTGATGAAAAACGCAAAGCTGATGCAAAATTTCTTTTTTCAGCTTTTGTCGGCGAGGATAATTATGACGTTACAACCCCATTAGGGCGAATGATGGGTGATGCTCTGGCAAGTCGGATGCAGAATGCCGGCCTACAGGTGATTGAGGTGCGTCTCAGTCGGTCGATGCGGATTCATAAAAAATTCGGTATGCTGGCTATGAGCCAGGATATGCAGAAACTCTTTACCGAACATCAGGCAACTTTCATGATTACCGGTTCTTATACCGTAACCCCTCACTATGTTTATGTTCTGGCTCGGGTTATCGGTAATACATCTCAGGTTATCTATGCCTCTTCGGGAGTCTGGCTGCCGCGTTCACCAATGGTCAACTATCTCCTTGATTATCGTCAGCCAACCGTAAAAGTTGTCCCGGCTGATTAATTGGAACTCTGGTTATGAGAAGACTGTTTTCAGAGATGGTGAAAAGGCGATATTTAGGCCATATGGCAGCGTTTTTGTTGGGTCTGTCTCTTCTGGTCGCTTGTAGTTCAACGTATCCTCCCGACTATTATGATTATGAGTATGAACGCGATTACAAGGTCGGGATAATCAGCAATCGGCTGATTGAAAAGATCCCTGTTGATATTGAACGGCCTGCCGTGTTGGTGGTGACAACTTTTGTTCAGCTTGATGATTTTACGCAAACCAGTCGTTTTGGTCAATTGATGGCGGAGCAACTCTTAAGCCGTTTGGCGGGACGTGGTTTTTTGCTTCGTGAAACACGGATGAAAGATATATTTTATCAGAGCCCGGATGGTGAATTTGTTTTAAGCCGTGAATTTTCCAAGGTTGCTCAAGAGCTTGATGCTCGTCTGGTCTTGCTGGGCACCTATATTGAGGCTCGTGATCATGTGTTGGTCAATACCCGGTTGGTAGATTTCCGGAAAAAGGCGGTGGTTGCCTCCTACGATTGCCAGCTCCTGATAACCCCGGATATTGAAGAGTTGCTGTCCCGTTAGAATTGGATCAATAAAAGTTTGTTTTTAAACCCGCAATCGAACGCAAAACCTTGCGCTTGGTCGCGGGTTTTGTTATTGGAGGCGGGAGTAATTGATTGTTAAAATTTTTCAGATAGTTTTTGAGGTATTATTTGATGTTTGATCGTCTTTTTGTTCATACTCCATATCATTTTTTAGAAGATGTCATCGATACTCTGGTTGAGCTTGAGATCGCTCCCGAGATCTACTTTTCGGCTCTGCATCTCGAAGAGCTGGCGGCTGATCGAAAACCTCTGGAACGGGCGGCGGCCCGGCTTAAAGAACATGGCCTGCCGTGTTCTTTTCATGGGCCTTTTCTGGATCTCTCACCCGCCGGTAATGATCCCCAAGTTGTGGCCGTGACCAGAAAACGCTTTCTCGACCTTTTTGAACTGGCCCGGATTTGTCAGCCCGAAGTGATAGTTCTGCATTCCGGCTACGAACGTTGGCGTTTTAATCTTAATGTCAATCTCTGGCTTGAACAGAGCATCGCTTTCTGGCGGCCACTGGCGGCTCAAGCCGAAGATTTGTCAACAGCTCTGGCGATTGAGAATATCTTTGAAACAACTCCCGGTGGTTTGCGGATGTTATTTGATGAGATCGCTTCACCGGCTTTTGGCGCATGTTTCGATATCGGGCACTGGCATCTTTTCGGAGAGATGGATTTAAGTGAATGGTTGGGCCTTTTAAAGAATCACATTCTGGCTTTTCACCTGCATGATAATCGTGGTCGTTTTGACGATCACCTGGTTCCCGGTGACGGCTTGATTAACTTTGACGCCTTAAAATTTCTGGCTGAGAGTCATAATATTAAGGCTCGAGTCCACACCTTTGAACTGCATCAGCGCTCTGAGTTGAAACGTGGGGTCGACTGGTTTAAACAGAATAAATTTTTGGTGTCTTGATGGACTTTGATTACGAACTTTTGCGAGGGGTTGAAAAACCCGGACGTTATCTTAACCGTGAGCTTAATTCGGTTTATAAAGAGCCTGGTGCAGAGACTATGCATATGGCTCTGGCTTTTCCCGATCTTTATGAGTTGGGGATGTCCAACTATGGTTTCTTGCTTCTTTATCAGCTTATAAATCGCCGGGAAGAGTTTTTTTGCGAGCGGGTTTTCGCCCCGGCGGCTGATTTTTCGGCCAATCTTAAAGCGCAAAAAAAGCCTCTTTTTTCGCTAGAGAGTTCGACCCCTCTGGCTCAGTTTGATCTGCTCGGGTTTTCTCTCTCTTACGAAATGGCCTATACAAATGTTCTGCTGATGTTGGAGTTGGCCGCAATTCCCTGCGACGCCGCCGAACGTGGTGAGGAGTTCCCTATAATTATTGCCGGGGGGCCGAGTATGGTCAATCCGGAACCGGTCGCACCGCTCTTTGATGCAATCTTGATTGGTGATGGGGAAGAGGCGGTTATCGAGATCGGCGTCCAAGTTTTGGCCGCCAAAAAAGAGGGTCGATCCAAGGCTGATCTCCTGCTCCAATTAGCCGGGATTGAAGGGGTTTATGTGCCCTCTCTTTTTCAGGCCGAGAGCCACGATGGAGTTGTTTGCGCGAAACCGCTGCGGGACGATTACAAGTTGGTTCAGCGCCGGGTTTTTACTGATCTGGCAAAATTGCCTTTGCCGACCACGCCTCCGGTACCCTTGATTCAGGCGGTGCATGACCGCCTCGCTTTTGAGATTTCTCGCGGTTGTAGTCGCGGTTGTCGTTTCTGTCAGGCCGGGATGATCTATCGTCCGGTTCGCGAACAGCCGCCGGAAAAACTTTTTGCCGCCGCCGCCGCCGGCGCCGCCGCCACCGGCATGGAGGAGCTTTCGCTGCTCTCTTTAAGTGTGGGTGATTATTCACAGCTGCTTGAGCTGGTTTGCGGGATGAAGCGGGCCTGTCCCGGTCTTGATCTTTCACTTCCTTCGATCCGGGCCGGAGTTTTAAATGGCGAACTTCTTGAAGCGCTCAAACGCAGCCGCCAGGGTGGTTTTACGATTGCGCCGGAAGCCGGCACCCAGCGTCTGCGGGATATTATCAATAAGGGCTTAAGTGAGGAAGAGATTCTCGACACGATTGAGAAACTTTTTGCTCAAGGCTGGGATCTGATTAAGCTCTATTTCATGATTGGTCTGCCCGGTGAAACCGATGCTGATATCGAAGGCATTGTTGAACTCTGCGGCCGGGCCCTGGCGCGATCTCAAAACAAACGGCAAAGACTTAATGTTTCGGTTTCCACGTTTGTGCCCAAACCGCATACCCCTTTTCAATGGGAGGAGCAGATCGGCCTTGAAGAGACCCTGCGGCGTCAGGAGATTATTCGCCAGGGCTTAAAGAGAACAGCTCCGGGTCGGCGGCTTAATTTTAAATGGCATGATAGTCGTCTAAGTCTGCTTGAGGGACTTTTCAGTCGTGGAGATCGCTCTCTCTGGCCGGTGCTTAAAAGAGCCCGGCGTTTGGGCTGTTCATTTGATGCCTGGAGTGATCATTTCGATTACTCGCTTTGGCAAAAAGCCTTCAACGAAGAGGGGTTTGCACTTGAAGAGCTGGTTGCTCGTAAACTTGTCCCCGGCACGACATTGGCCTGGAACCATATCGATTGTCTGGTCAGTGAAAAATTCCTTGAACGTGAGCGGCAAAAGGCTTTGTCGCAGGAGACGACATTAGATTGTCGTTTGGGTGACTGTCATGGCTGTGGCGTTTGTCAACCGAGTCGGGGGATTGAGAATGTTACGGCTAAGCCGGTTGGGGCTTTAGCTGGAACCGAGACTAATCAACCGTCAGCTATTGCCGGCCCGCCGCAAACGGTTGTAAAAGAGCAGTTTTTATCTGGAGGTCAGCGGCGCGAATGGCGTTATCAGCTCGCTTTTTCCCGGGGGCGCAGGCTCTCTTATCTCTCTCATCTGGAAAATGTGGCGGTTATTATACGGGGTTTGCGGCGACTTAAACTGCCTTTGGCCTTTTCTCAAGGTTTTCATCCGCACCCCAAGGTCTCTTTTGTGCATGCCTTGCCGGTGGGTCTGGCGAGTCGGCATGAGGTGATGGAATTTCGTACCCTGGCCCCGATTGATCTTGACCAATTAAAACGAGAGTGGCCGCAAGCGATGCCATCCGACCTTAAATTTATTGACTCTTTTCAGCTCGGGGCTCGGGTGGCGGCGATTGATCGTCGTCTTTTGGGATCCGTTTATCAAGTTCGGGCTCAAGCGCTTGAAGACTTTGGCTGGCGGGCCCGGCTACCGGAAATTGAAAAGGTTGCAGGTCAAGTGATTGCCGGGCTTAAACCCCTGGTTTTGCAAAGAAGAAAGAAGGGCAAACTGAAAGAGGTTAATCTGGCCCCGCATCTTAAAGCGGCCACAATTAATCAAGATGATGAGTTAATTATAACGATTGATGTTTTAGATGGACGTAACCCCAATATATTTGATATATTAGCTTGCTTGGCCGGACTCGATCAGCGTCCGGAGGCTGGAGTGATGGTTACAAAAATAGAAAGTTTGATGGAAAAGGAAGACTGAATATGTCGGCTGAACTGATTGTCAATGTTACCGAAGGTGAAGTGCGGGTCGCCCTGCTTGAGAATGGCACTTTAGCCGAACTATTTTATGAGCGCGACCGCGGGCTGGGTATTGTTGGTAATATCTACAACGGCCGGGTTGTCAAAGTCTTGCCGGGTATGGATGCCGCTTTTGTCGATATCGGTCTTGATAAAGCGGCTTTTCTCTATGTTGCCGATGTGCGCAGTGAGGAGGATGTAGCACCATTTTTGCCGGCTGATGAAACTGTTGTGGTCGATGAGGAGTTTGTCCTGAATGAAGATGAACTTGATGAAGCCCTGCCGCCGCCTCAGATTGCGGATCTTCTGCAAGAGGGGCAGGATATTCTGGTTCAAGTCTCAAGAGAGCCGATGGGCACTAAGGGTGCCAGAGTAACGACATATAACTCGCTGCCGGGCCGCTATCTGGTTTTGCTGCCGACGGTTGATCACGTCGGGATTTCGCGTAAAATTGAAGATGAGACGGAGCGTCAGCGTCTCAAAGAACTGGTTACCGAGATCAAACCTGAAGGAATGGGGTTGATTGTTCGCACGGTCAGTGAAGGCAAAGACGAAGGTGCCTTAAAGCACGATCTTAAGTTTCTGTCTAAACTTTGGGATAACATTAATCAGAAAAAAGATAAGACCAAATCACTAAATCTGGTTTATCAGGATTTAAGACTGGTTCAGCGTATTATTCGTGATCTCTACTCTGACGAGATTGATCGCCTGGTCGTCGATTCAGATGAGTGCTACCACGATCTGAAGGATTTTATTGCCAGTTATTTCCCCGATCTGCATTGTGAGATTGAACGCTATACCGGGATTCAGCCCATCTTTCAGGCTTATGATATTGAGCTTGAGGTTAATAAGGCTTTGGAACAGAAAGTCTGGCTTAAATCAGGTGGTTACATTGTTATTGAATCGACTGAGGCCTTGACCGCAATCGATGTTAATACCGGTCGCTTTGTCGGTAAAAAAAATCTTGAGGATACAATTCTCAAAACTAATCTTGAGGCGGCCAAGGAGATCGCCTTTCAGATGCGTTTACGAAATATTGGCGGCATAATCATTATCGATTTTATCGATATGGAGATAAAAACTCATCGTGAACGGGTCAATGTCGCTCTGGAGGAGGCTTTAAAGCGAGATAAGGCCAAATCCAACGTCTTAAAAATATCCGAACTCGGTCTGGTTGAGATGACCAGGGAACGGGTTCGTAACAGTATCTCGCGGATGTTGTGTGATTCCTGCCCCTATTGTGATGGTCGCGGGATTGTCAAATCCAAATCGACGGTTACTTACGAAATTGTTCGGGAGTTAAAAAGCTACGGCTATGATCCTGATGTCAAGGAGCTTGTCGTAATGGTAAATGCCGAAATGGCTGACTATATCTATGATAATGAAAGTCTCTCTCTCGATAATCTTGAATATGTAATGCGTAAAAAAATCACCCTGAAAAAGGTTGATCACTATCAATGGGAAGATTACGAGATCGTTGCCCGGGTTTAATCATTGAAATAATTTAAGGAGAACCAATATGAGTATTAGCAGAGAAACCCCGATCCGTGATCTGTTGACTAAATATCCGAAAGCCGCTGAAGTCTTTGCCGCCAAAGGTATGGCGTGTCTGGGTTGTGCGGCGTCAATGTTTGAAACTGTTGAAGAGGGGGCTGCAGCCCACGGAATCGATGTCGACGAGTTGGTTATAGAGATGAACAAAGTCCTAAGTAAACCGTGAGTAAAGAAAGAATTGATCTTCTGCTGGTACAGCGGGGCCTGGCCGCGACTCGAGAACGGGCTCGGGCGCTGATTTTAGCCGGAAAAGTTGTCTGTAATGATAATTTGATCGAGAAGGCCGGCAACCGGGTCGAGAGCAGTGCCGAAATCAGGTTGAAGGGTGAGGATATTCCCTTTGTTGGTCGTGGTGGTCTTAAACTTGAGGCCGCCCTTAAAGCTTTTCAGGTTGATGTAAATGACCGGGTGGCAATCGATATCGGTGCCTCCACTGGTGGTTTTAGTGATTGTCTTCTCCAACACGGTGCCCGGCGGGTCTATGCCCTGGATGTTGGTTATGGGCAACTGGCCTGGTCTCTACGTTGCGATGATCGAATTGTGGTGATGGAGCGCACCAATATTCGTCACTCAGTCAAGGCCGATTTTCCGGATCCTCTGGAATTGGCCGTGATTGATCTCTCCTTCATCTCATTGACTAAAGTTCTGCCGGTTGTTGCTACTTTGTTGCAGCCTGAAGCGCCGGTTATCGCCCTGGTAAAACCTCAATTTGAGGTTGGTAAAGGGGAGGTCGGCAAGGGCGGTATCGTTCGCGATGAGGAGAAACGCCTGGCCGCCCTTGATACTGTCTGTAACTTTGCCAAAGAGCATGGTTTCTCCCTTCAGCAAACCATCACTTCGCCGGTTCTTGGACAGAAAGGCAACGTCGAATATCTGATTTTTTTGACGATGAAAGCGATATAATGAGGTTAGAGTGAAGGTCGAAAATAACCTGTAAGTCACTAATTGACACAGAGGGAGAGTTTTGGGTCTCTATAAAATAAAAACATTATTCAAGCTAATCAGGTAAGTCATGTTGAGTTCACATCTTCCAGTAAAAGTGTCTCAAATTTCCTATTACCGAAAAACTGAGTTGTACATAAAAAATAGTGGCGGAGAGTTTGTCCTTTTTAAATCGGCTGATTGTTTAATTGATGGTGATAGATTCTCTCAGGAAAACCACCCGCAGCTATATCTGGCTCGGGATAGCAGAACGGACGCCATTGCCGAATTGCGCCATGAGATAAATAAAAATCTTGCCGAAAGAATTGTATCGGGCTCTCTGCCTGATATCAAAATGGCATTATGCGAGATTATTCAAGAGGCGGTTAACAGTGATCCTCTTGTGAACGATCTCTCTTGTTTTCCTGAAACCATTGATA
>JAYEGS010000194.1:0-2736 GCA_034659215.1 Pseudomonadota bacterium
ATCATGGTGATCGCCGAATCCTCAACCCGCTTCACCTTCTACCGCAACAGTGATGAGTACCAAGAGGTAGCCAAACTTCTCGGAAAGGGTCTAACCTTACCCCAAGAGGCCGAAAACGAAATCCTTGAAACCCTGCAACCGCTGGCCACCATTTTACCGATTTTAAGCAACCTTGCCCCCGGATCGGCCGGGGCCGAGACTAAAGCCGATAACGCGCCTCTTTTTTTACAGATATTCCCCTCCGGCAATGGCCTGCGTTTTGACCTTCGGGTCAAACCTCTGGGCCCTCTGGGGCCCCATCTCATCCCGGGAGAGGGACAAAAACATATTTTTGCCACAATTGAGCAACAGCCCTGTTCAGTAAACCGTAACCTTGAGCTCGAAGTTGCGCACCGCGAGAAATTTTTACAGGCCTGTCCCAGTCTAACGAAAATCAACCATCAGGCCAGCTGGCAGATCAATGAACTTGAAATGTGCCTGCAAATCCTGGCTGAAATTCAGGAACTACAGCAGATTAAAGGGGAAGAGCAATCAGCACCAGAACCACCCGACGCACCGTCCGAGGAGTGGCTCATCTGCGAATGGCCGGCGGGAAAAAAAATCAGCTTAAAAAATCGAACCCAGGCTTCCGCCTTTAAGTTCAATATTCTACCTCATCGGGAGTGGTTCAAGATTGAGGGTGAGCTTCAACTCGATGAAAATGAGATCATCGGGCTCAGTGATCTATTGAAGACCGTAAAGCTTGGGCCAGGTCGTTTTTTACCTCTGGCCGACAATCAGTTTATCACATTGACCGAAGATCTGCGCCGCCGCCTGCATGACTTAAGTTTTTATCTCAGCGACGAGAAAGGCGAGTTGACCATCCATAAAGCTGCTATTACCAGTGTGGCTGAACTTATGACAGGGCTTGAGGTTGACTGCACCAACACCTGGAACGAACATCTATCCCGTTTTAAAAAGGCGGACAGCTTCGCTCCAATGATTCCGAAAACCTTAAAAACCGAACTTAGGAGTTATCAGATTGAAGGCTTTTTCTGGCTCTCTCGACTCGCCCATTTAGGTTTTGGGGCTTGTCTGGCCGATGATATGGGATTAGGCAAAACCGTCCAGACCCTGGCCCTGATCCTCTCCCGGGCCGAGGCGGGCCCGGTTCTGGTAGTGGCACCAACTTCAGTCTGTGCTAACTGGCTCGAAGAGTGCGGACGCTTTGCCCCCGTGCTTAACCCTATATTCTTTGGCGGCTCTGATCGCCGCCAACTTGTTGAGCAACTTAAACCCTACGATCTTTTGATCTGCAGTTACACCATGCTGCAACAGGAACAGGAGCTTTTGGCCGACAAAGAGTGGGAAATAATTGTTCTCGATGAGGCCCAGGCAATTAAAAACATGAACACCAAGCGTTCACGAGCGGCCATGAGCTTAAAAGGCAAATTTCGCCTGATCACGACCGGCACACCGATGGAAAACCACTTGGGAGAACTCTGGAACCTCTTCAATTTTATCAATCCCGGACTGCTGGGCACGCTCGAACAGTTTAACCAGCGTTTCGCCCTGCCGATTGAACAGGAAAACGACGCTGACGCCCGCCTCCATTTACGAAAAATCCTTAAGCCTTACCTCCTGAGACGCAAGAAGAGTGAGGTCTTAAAAGAGCTGCCGCCGCGCACTGAAATCCTCCTTCAGGTTGAAATGAGTACGACTGAACGCAATTTTTACGAAGCCGTCCGCCGCCAGGCAATCGCCCGATTAGAAGAGGTTACCGAACAAAAAGAGAGTGGTAAAAACTCATCAATTCAGGTCTTGGCCGAATTAACTAAACTCCGCCTGGCCGCCTGTAACCCGCGCCTGGTAGTCCCCGAGAGCAGTATCGAGAGCGCCAAGCTGGAGCTTTTCGGCCGGGTTATTGACGATCTTTTAGCCGGCGGTCATCAGGCTCTGGTTTTCAGCCAATTTGTCAAACATCTCAATCTGATCCGCAAATATCTTGATGAAAAAAAGATCGCCTACCGCTACCTCGATGGTTCAACCCCAAAAGCCAGACGTCAAGCCGAAATCTCAGCTTTTCAAGATGGTCAGGCCAACCTCTTTTTAATCAGCCTGAAAGCCGGCGGTCTCGGCCTCAACCTGACTGCGGCCGACTATGTCCTCCATTTAGACCCCTGGTGGAATCCGGCAATTGAAGACCAGGCCTCGGATCGCGCCCATCGCATCGGCCAGACCCGCCCGGTCACCGTCTATCGCCTCATCAGCCAACACACGATCGAAGAAAAAATTGTCCGCCTGCACCAGGAAAAACGCAACCTCGCCGACCAGATCCTCTCCGCCAGCGACCAGAGCGCCAGGTTTTCAACGGCTGAACTTTTGCAGTTGATTAAAGAAGGGTAATGAAAAAGCGGGTAAAGCTGAACTTTGCATTGCCCAGTTAATAGGTGGCCCCGAATATCGTCCGAATATAAAAACCAAAAAGCCCCCTGCCTTGCGGCAGGGGGCTTTTGAATTTCTAATTCAAACCAATTTGTAACTATTCAGCGTAATCACCTTAAAGCCACTGCAAATGGTGCGAACATTGGCTTCGCCCGGCTTCGAGGGGGACACAGCTCAGATCGGCAAGCGGCTTGCAGCCGCCGCCTGGAGCAATGTCCCCGTATCGAGATCGTTTGAAAAGTACATTACGCTGAATAGTTACCCAATTTTTTTATTAACTCATTTTCTTCTTAAGCTTTCTTTCTACGCCGG
>JAYEGS010000195.1:0-13312 GCA_034659215.1 Pseudomonadota bacterium
CAGGTCTCTGAGACGAACAATGGTGTTACAGGCTTATTATCCCGAGACATTTTAGGGTAAACTGTAAAAATATAGTTGCCGGCAAGAAGAGGTTTCGGCTTGTAGAAATAATAGGCATTTCCACTTTTGGCAATAAGGGTAAGGTTGAAATCGGGTTCATCGGTTTTTGTGATGGTTAATCGGTGAGCGGGAATCCTTTCCAGGGGTTCGGATATGTTGATTATTAATAGTCCAGGTTTAACCTCGGTGATTTCGCCCCCATTTATTTCGTAAATTCCATAAGATACTTCAGAGTTCGGCTGATAATTTGAGTTACCAAAACCGGCGACCAACTCATAGGTGCCGGCGGGGAAGGGGTAGGTGCTATCATTTTTAATGTTTTTTAAAGTTCTTATAACCTTATTGTCTTTTTTTCTGATGATTTTGAGTGCATTTAAACTTCGTAATCCCGGTTCCGAAATAACAACTCTAAGTTTACCAAGGCCGGTACTCTTTTTTTTGACTGTACTCTTTGCCTTCTCAAATGCGACTTTTTTAACTACTTCTTTTTCAACAGTTTTAAAGGCAGCAAGCAGGGAAGAGTAGTTGGCAGCACCAAAATACGCGCCCCCTCCAGCCTCGGCCATACAAGAGAGTTGTTCTTTTTGCTTACTGTTAACGCCAAAACCGACAACATGAAGAATAAATTTAATGCCGGAATCTTTTAAACTTTTCACTGCCGCACAAGGGGAGTCATGACAGGTCTCTTCACCATCACTGAGCAGAACGATGGTGGTTTCCGTCTCTTTGTTCTTTAGCTGATTGGCAACATTCTCTATTGCTGCAGCCATGGGAGTCATGCCCTTTGGGCTGAGAGCCATAACTCTTTGCAGTAAGCCATCTCGGTCATCAGATCCGGGTGGGATCAAGGTCTCTATGTCGTTGCAGTCTCCTTTGCGATTATGGCCGTAAGCCGTGAGTCCTACCCGCACTTCTGCAGGGATAGAAGGAATGATCTCATTCATTACCTGCTTTGCAGTATCCATTCTGGTTTGGGTTCCAGTTTTACTCCACATGGAACCGGAGGCATCAATGATAAACATCATTTCAGGATATTGGGCTTTAGCTTGTGCTCCTGTTGATGTAAATAAACTTAAAAAGATGACTACAGTTGACAACAAAGATATAAATGTTCGCATGGTTCCCCCTGTGGTTTCCCTTGAAATTGTAATGCTTTAATAACCACAGGCTCAAAACCCTGTCAAGTGGTAAAATCAGGGAACATCCACCTGCGGTATCGAAACTAATTGGAAACTAATTGGAAAAACTAATTGGGGTCAGAGTTAAATTAAATAGTCAATAATTAATTCTATTCTGTCCTAAATCAGTAGCGAAAATAGGCAGAAAATAGGGGATAGCCACCGATTTAGTAATTAAACTTTACGTTCGTAATTCCTAATGGTAGTCATCTTCGCGTTGGTGTCGTACCGCAAGAATTGTGACTGTCTTTTGGTTCTCAATTTCGAATAAAACTACATAGCCACTTTGACCAAAAGAGATGAGAAACTCCCGTAAAAATGGATTATCAGACATTGTTTTACGGCAGGCAAAAGGAAAGTCTTTCAGAAATTCCATGCTCTTACCGATAGCCTCTCTCGCTTTCCGAGCTGCTCGCAGATCATGATCTAAAAGAAATTCGTATAATCGTTTTAAATCCTCTTTAGCTGCCCTGGTGTAGCGAACTTGATAGCTCATTTGCTTTCAGTATGGGTAAGCATGTCATCCAATTCCTGCAAGACATCCTCGGCTTCATAGTATTCACCGGTCCTTCGGGCTTCATCTTGAGAGGCTAATCCGCGAGCGATAAACTCCTGTTGTACTCGACGTCGATTGATATTAATCCGCAGGGATTGTGCAACAAAGCTGGATAGGCTTTCGTTACTGCGTAAAACACTCTCCGCTGCATGCCGTAACTCAGGTTCAACCCGAAGCGATGGAATCGTAGACGTTTTCATTTGATACCTCCTGGCGCTACATTTGCGATGCAACATATCAGGCTATGTCGATTAAGTCAATATGGACTTAATTGGGGTTTAATTGAGGATGGCCACTAATTAATGGGAATATCATCTCTTATGTCCCCGGCGACTCTTAATCAAAGTATAAAATCACACTAAAAAGAATTTCATTTGCTTTTAGATCCGCCTCTGTTTTGTCAATAACTATTGAGTCGGTAATAACACTATTATCGGATAAGCGGGTTATTGTCATAGTATCTACGTCGGTTGTAACCTCGCACTTTGCTTTGGCGCAGCAAATAGTTCAGTGGAAAAGGCAAAGAAACTCACAAAAAAAACCAATAATAAAACCCGTAAACTTATTGGCTGAAAATCCTTGATAATGGTTTTTAGAGTCTGTTTCATGGTTTCTAGATTATCCTTTTTAATAATCTTTTGAGAATAAAAGATACGACTCATAAAAGCAAGTAATATCATCGGTATGCAATAATTGTAATTATTCAGCTAACTCGTAAATTCAGGGTTCAGGGTACACAGTCCCGATTTCCTGCGGAGAATCGGGTTATGTCCCCAGAATTTACTGAAATGCATCTTGAACCTGAAAAAGCTGCTTGACGTACGGTATGGGTAACATTATGATATTTGGCAGTATCTCTTCAAGGAAGAAGTACTGGATGAAAAAAGCAATATGCAAAAAATGCATATTGCAAATTCAGAGAGACCGGTGGCTTTCTCCAACCCCGTCGAGAATCATTTCCACATAAGTTGCTGAATAAAATGAAAGAGCCCAATACCACTCTCACCCCTTTTCGTGAATACGACATTCTCGACTATCCTCTTAAGCGGGGGCGGGTCTTGATCGAAGCGGCGGCCGGTTCCGGTAAGACCTATACGATTCAGTATCTCTTTTTGCGTCTGGTGCTTGAAAGGGCCGATCTTAAAGCCGGTAATATTCTGGTTGTGACGTTTACTGAAGCGGCGACCCTGGAGCTGAAAGAACGGATTCGGGAGATTCTCAAGGAGGCCGCAAATCTTCTTAGCTCTCTCTCTCAGACTCGCACCATTGCTGAAAAGGATGGTGATCTCGGGCGGGTGCTGGTTCAGGCGCTCGATCAAGGGGCGTCGGTGGGAGTTCTTAAAGAGCGGCTGAAGGCGGCCAGGGTCGGTTTTGATGAGGTTGTAATCGCCACCATCCATGGTTTCTGTAATCGTATTTTGGGTGATTATGCTTTTGAATGCGGCATCCGAACCGAAGTCGATCTGGTCAAAGAGAGTCGGCTTTTTATCCAGGTTGTGGCCGAGGATTATTGGCGGCGGACGTTTTATCAAGGGGCTGAGATTTTGTCTCAGGTGGCGGCTGATTGTGGTTTGCAGCTCGATACGTTGGTGACTTTGGCGGCCCGGCTCGATCAGGATCCCGATCTTGTGGTTCTGCCGGAAAAGCCGGAAAACGGTTCCTGGAGTGAAGATATAGCCGCCCTTGTCGCCGAGATTGAAAGGGCGGCCCCGCGTTTTAAAGATAACTGTCAAAGGGCTCATGCTTATCTTGCCGGCGAGCGTCCTGAGCTTAAGGAGCTTCTTTTTGCCGGGTCTCCATTAAAAAAAGGGGCTTGGCCGCCGGGGAAATTCGATCAGTTTGCCGACCTTTTGGAAAATACGTTGGCTGCCGCCGACTGGCCAACGGTAGATGAAACTAAAAATTTAACCAAATTTTCGACCGACGCCCTTAAAACTCAGACTAAAGTTAAACAGACGACTCCGAGTCATCCTCTTTTTGATCTTTGTCAAGAACTGGTTGATGATGTTGCCCTTTATCAAGCCTCTGCCGCGGCCCTGGTTTGTGCAGTAAAGCGGGATTTTATCGGTTTTGCCGCCGGCCCCAGTGGGGTTGAGGCTTGTAAACTTAAAGCCCGCCAGCAAGGTTACAGCGATTTTCTTACCGGCTTGCGGAAGGCTCTGGCCGGGGTCTCGGGGGCGATTTTACGGCGTCTGGTCGGTGAGCGTTTCAAGGTTGCCCTGGTTGATGAATTCCAGGATACCGATCCGGTTCAGTACGGAATTTTTAACGCCCTTTTTGATCGATCAGAAGTTCTTTTTTATCGTATCGGTGATCCCAAACAGTCAATCTACGGTTTTCGCGGGGCCGATATCTATGCCTATCTTGAGGCCTCTCGGGAAACCGGACAACAGCGCGCCACGCTTGATCGGAATTTCCGTTCTACACCGCAACTGTTAAAGGCGCTTAACCAAATCTTTCAAATCCCGGCGCCATTTTTGCTGGATGGTATCGACTATCGGGATATGCGTAGTGGTCGGCCGGTGGAGCAGAAACTGCTGATTGAGGGGCGCGAAGCGGTGCCTTTTAACTTCTGGTATATGCCGGGCGATAAAGGTAAAAACCTGACGGTGCCCGGAGCTCGTAGTCGCTTGATCAATGCGGTCGCCAACCGTTGTGCTAATCTGCTTGATCTGGCCCAAAAGCCTCGGGAGGCGGGTTGGCAGGCGGAATTGGTGAGTTCGGAAAACAATTTCAGACGGCCTTTGCGGGCTTCCGATATTGCCATTTTGACCACCACCAATAAGGAAGCGGCCCACATCTGGGATGCCTGTAACGCTTGTGGGGTGCCGGCGGTAATTGCTGCGGCCGGTGATCTCTGGCAGACGGCTGAGGCTCGAGATCTCTTCTTTTTTTTGAACGCGGTTCTTTATCCGGATGATGACCGTATTGTAAATACGGCCCTGGCCACTCCGCTAATCGGCAAAAGCTCCGATTTTTTGGCCGCTGTTCATGATGCTCAGGCGCATGATGATAGCGGGGCGGATGCTGCTTGTTCCAAAGAGTATGAAGCTTGGCGGCAGAGTTTCTATGACGCCCGCGAGGCGTGGCTCAAACAGGGGCTGACGGCCATGTTTTTGGGCCTGACCGGTTTTGATGTGTGCCGCAATCTGGCCCGTTTACCGGGCGGCGAGCGCGCCTTAACCAACTTTTATCATCTCCAGGAGGTTTTGCATCAGGCCGAACGTGAACATCTTTTTGGCCCGCAAGCCCTGCTCAACTGGTTTCACGAACATCTTGCCGGGGTCACAAAAGACGAAAATGAGTATGAACTGCGGCTTGAGAGTGAGGCCGAAGCCCTTAAAATTATGACGGTTCATAAAAGCAAAGGGCTTGAGTTTCCGATTGTTTTTGCCCCCTTTTTATGGTCTAAAGGTTTTAAACCGGCAAACCATAAACGATCTTTGACAATTTTTCATCGACCTAAACCTTCAGGGGTTGGCAATGATCGCTGTCTTGATCTGAATCCGGAGGTTGCAAAAGCGCACCTTCAGGCCGCCGCCAGTGAAGATCTGGCCGAAAGTTTAAGACTTCTCTATGTGGCTCTGACCAGAGCCCAATCTTCTCTCTATCTGGCCTGGCCGCAAACTCGAGACAGCGGCAATACGGCGCTGATGTATCTGCGACGGCCTCCGCAGAGTGAGAGTGAACTTCAGGATTTTATTGACAAAGGCGGGCCTGCCCCGAGTCCTGAAGTGCTTGATGACGAAAGGGCGGTGGGCTGGGAGGAGATTCCTGAAATTGTCCGTGGAGCGCCATTTTCGGGTCGTAAGCTGCTTTTAGCAGCGGTTGAGTCGGCCAGCGCTCCCGCCCGCGACTTTAAACGCCGACTTTTGCCGGAAAAAGCTATCTTGAGTTTTTCCCGGTTGACGGCTGAACGTCATCATGAGTCGCCTGCGGGGATTTTCGGATTATCACAAACGGAATTATTACAAGCGGAATTGTCGCAGGCGGAATTGGCCCAAATAAACCAGCCCCGGCTGCCGGAGAGCGCTACTGGGGCTGAGGTGGTAACGCCCCCGTTTGCGGATTTCCCCGGCGGTACGGCAACCGGTAACGCCATCCATGCAATCTTTGAAAAACTTGACTTTGTTAAGGTGGGGCAAAGCGATTGGCAAAACGATTTAAAGCTTAAGGAGCTGGTGCGGAGTTCTCTGGAACGTTGGGGTGTGATTTCGGCTGATTTATCCGCAGGTGTCGATCAAGAGTGTCGACCTTTGCCGTATGAAGATAAAACTATGATTATGCTGGATCAGGTTTTAAATACGCCGCTGCCCTGCGTTGATGGTCAGCTAAGACTTTCACAGGGTGATCTGGCTCTTTGTCCGGAGATGGAGTTCTGTTTGCCGATACCGGCCTCACTGGAGGCTGAAAAATTGACCAAAGTTCTCAAAAGTCAGGGTTTGCCGGCCTTTGCCCAAACCGAGCCCGACCAGATTGCCGGTTGGCAGCTCAGCTTTCCGCCCCATCTGCCGGGGCATGGCTACTTAAGTGGATTTATTGACCTTGTTTTCAGTCATAATAATCGATATTATCTGCTCGATTGGAAAACCAACAATCTGGGGGCCACCTACGCCGATTACCAGCCTGAAGCTCTGCAAAAAAGTATGCTTGATTCAGACTATATCTTCCAGTATCATCTCTATCTGATCGCCCTGCACCGGTTTTTACAGAGTCGTCTGGTCGATTATGATTATGAAACCAACTTTGGCGGGGTTTATTATCTCTATGTTCGGGGCATCAATGGTAAAGATGCCGGTAGCGGCGTTTTTTATGATCGCCCGAGTTTGGAATTGGTTAATAATCTCACCGAAGTGATTTGTGGTAAATGACTTTTATGGAAATGGAAAAATCGGCCAGCGTTGGAGATTTAGAAAAAATCGCTCTGCTTGAGTCTCTTGTCACGCCCGGTCCGTTTCATTATATTGATATTCATTTTGCCCGGCTGGTTTGTCGTCTGGCTGGTGATGAGGGGTGTTGGCCGCTTTTTCTGGCGGCTTTGCTCACCAGTTATGCGGTTAACCGGCGCCGTCAGATCTGTCTGCCGCTGCGGGAGTTGCCGGCGGAGTTGTCTGAATGGCTGTCGGCCGATAACGGTTCTGAATTGACAGCGGAATTCGCAAGCCAGCTTGCGACATTGGCGTGGCCGATAAACTGGGAGGTCGAACTCAGCGCTCATGCCGCCGTGGCGAACCCGGAAAATGCGGCTTTACGGCAACATCTGTTGGTGCTTGATGATGGTCGCCTCTATCTGCAACGATATTGGGACTACGAGCAGCGTCTGGCCCGCATGATCAATGAACGGCTCCAGGCTCCGGCTTTTGACTTTCCCGATCCCGTCAAATCCTTGGGTGTCGTAGCCCCGCGTTTTGCCGGCGAAAATTGCGCGATTAATGCCGATCTTAACAGTGTATCCGGCGTTCCGCAATCATTTAATTTTCAGACGGCGGCGGTTTGTGCCGGTCTGCGTAACCATTTTACGATTATCAGCGGCGGCCCCGGTTGTGGTAAAACTTCAGTGGTTGCTGCAGTTGCTGCTTTATGGTTGGAATCTCGGCCCCAAGATCGAATTGTTCTTTGTGCTCCGACCGGTTTGGCTCAGGCACGGTTGCATCAGGCTCTGCTCGATGAGATAGCTTTTCTTGACTGCACGAAAGAGGTCAAAGACGAGCTTCTTAAACTATCGGCGGCAACGATTCATCGTCTGCTCGGCTACCGGCCGGGGCGCGGTTTCCGTTATCATGCTGAAAACCGGTTGCCGGTTGATCTCTTGATTGTCGATGAGGCCTCGATGGTGCCGCTCTGGATAATGACCAGCCTTTTTGCGGCCCTGCCCTATACTTGTGCGGTCATTCTTTTAGGCGACAAAAATCAGCTGGCTTCGGTTGAGGCCGGAGCCGTACTTGGTGATCTCTGTTCGTCAGGGTCGGAAAATCGTTTCTCTGCCGCCTTTCTCAGCGACGTTGCCCGCTTGACTATGGGGGCTGGGGCTGCACCGGGGGTCTCCGCAGTTTTGGAAAAAGGTCTTTTAGATGATCATATTATTGAATTGAAAAAAAGTTATCGTTTTGCCCCGGATGGCGGTATCGCCCGTTTGCAACGAGCGATTATGGCCCCGGCAAGTGACGCCAAGGTTGACCTCGAACAACTCTGCGCTAATGACCCGAGTGGGGAAGTCGGCATTCACCGGCTGCCGGATGAAGGCCCGGCTTTCGAGGCTTTTCTTTTTCAGCAGATGGCTTGTCTTGAAATCGATTTTGATGGCCGGATGGTGCCGGTTAAATCATACAGCGAGGTTGATGATCTGGCGACGGCTTTTGCTCTCTTTCAGTCATTTCGGATACTTTCACCAATGCGTCGCGGCCGTTTCGGGATTGATAATCTTAACCGTCTTTTACCCCAAGTCTTAGGCTTGCAGGCAAATCGGCAATATTATCGTGGACGTCCTTTAATGATCACCCGTAATGCGCCGCAGCTTAATCTCTATAATGGTGATATCGGTCTTGTCTGGCCCGATGCCGAAGGTCGTTTAAGGGTTTGGTTTCGGCGAGCCGACGGCAGCTTTGCCGATTTTCTGCCCCAACGTTTGCCGAGTCATGAAAGTGCTTTCGCAGTTACGGTGCACAAAGCCCAGGGTTCAGGTTTTCAACGAGTTGTCCTTCTCTGGCCGGGCTCGGATAACGCCTTGTTGATTCGGGAGATGCTCTATACGGCAGTCACCCGGGCTGCTAAACGGATTGAGATCTGGCTGCCGGGAGTAGTTGCCGGTCGATCTGGTTTAAAGACTTCTTTAGCCGCGTCATTGGCCGCGTCTTTGGCAACTTCCTGCCGGCGTCGGGTTGAGCGTTCGAGTGGTTTATTGAAAACGTTACAGGAGCTAAAATGAAACGAAAAAGATTTATAAATCTTGAGATTTTGCTGGCGGGATTGGTGATTATTTTGTTTGTCGCCGGCTTCTATTACGTTATTCACGAACCTGAGACAGACCCTTCAGTATCCATGGCCAAAGATCAGCAACAAATCTCATCTGCAACTTTAAAAGATACTTTGCCGGAGCCGGATGTCCAACCGGTAACTACTTTAGTTGCCAAAAAGAGCAAGCTTGAAAGTGCGGAGAAAAACTTCTCCGAAAAAGTGGAAAGCGTGGTTAAAACGGTTTCTCCGGAGGCTGATTTCGGGGTTTCAGGTGCAGTTTTTGCGCTTGAGAGCGGTTTGCCGCTTGATGGTTGTCAGGTAAGTTTTAACGGGCGGAGTCAGGTTAGCAACCAAGCCGGGGAGTTTCATCTCTGGGCCGAGGGCGGCGTCGGTCGTTTAAGTTTTTCCTGTGCCGGGTTCAATTCCTTGGAGATCAGACAGTTTGATATTCAAGCCGGCAGCGGTCTGGCTCATTTTGATGTTTATCTCAACGAATCAGGCAAGCCGGGCAAAGGTCGGATTGAAGTCAATGGCGTGGGGGGACGGGTCTACGACCGGGAGAGTGGAGCTCCTCTGGCGGCCGCAAAAATTGTTATCGGTTCAGTGAGAACCGTGACCGATGATGCCGGTTTTTTTGAACTTTGGGGTAATAGCAGCAGCCTGGTGACAATGCTGGTTTCGGCTCCGGGGTATGTTCGTGAAATGATCTCCGGGATCGACTTTGAAAACCAAAATAATCCTTTTTTCTTTGAAGTCTTGCTTGAACGAAACCAGGTTGGAAAAGGTCGGATGGCTCTGGTTGGCATCGGCGCCCGTCTGGTCAAAAGCGAAGAGGGGTATGAAATTGCCGACCTCTTGGACGATTCACCAGCCCTTAATGAAGGGCTGGCCCCCGGTGATCGCCTGGTGGCGGTCGATAGCCTGGCCGTCGATGACTTCTCACTCCGTGAAGTCGTTGAGCTGATCCGCGGCCAGGCTGGTCAACCAGTCACCCTGATGGTTGAACGAGATGGTGATTTTCTGGAATTTATCTGCCTCAGAGAGCGGGTGGTCTATTAGATTTTTTTTCCTCTTTAATTCTATATAACTCTTCATCAGCGGCTTTTTTCAGGGCTTCGGCGTCAGTTGCGGAGTCGTCGGGAAAGGTGGCGAGACCGGCACTAAGTTTGATTGGAACATGGGTGTTCCGGTCGACCTGAATTTTGGCGGCTGAGGTTATCTTGATGAGTTTTTCAATGACGGATAAACCCTGTTGATGGTTGGTGCTGGGTAAAATAATTGTAAACTCATCACCACCGTAGCGTAAGCCGATATCGTGTTGGCGGAGACTGTTTTTGATCAGGGCTCCGGTTTCCGCCAGTACCATATCGCCGGCCGGGTGGCCATAGCGGTCATTGACGAGTTTAAAATCATCAAGATCGATCATAATCAGGCTTAAATAGTGGCCGTAACGTTGGGCCCTGGCAAATTCAATGGGCAGGACTTCATCAAGGGTGCGTCGGTTGTAGAGTCCGGTTAGCGGGTCTGTACGCAGAAGTTTTTGGAGTTGGGCGGTTAAGAGGTTGTTTTCGATGACGGTGGCTAATTTTCGGCCCAGGCTTTCTACCGCATCAGTTGCCGTTCCGGGGATAAACTTTTCAGGGTCTGAACTTGCCATATTGAGTGTGCCGATGGCCTGTCCCCGACTGATAAGAGGGACAAAAGCGGATGATGCGACACTATGAATGGTATTGCTTAGAGGGTTAAGCAGGGCGAGTAGGGTTGGATCCGGATTGCTGCTGATCAAGGGTCGGTTTCGGGGGAAAATTCTATTGTAATCAGGCTCACTGATAAAGCTTATCACATCGGTAAGGTTACTTTCCTGTTTAGTGCCGACTGATTCAATGATCTCCTGAAAGTTAAGTCCGATGGAGTTGTTTACTCTCTCGATGAGAGAAATGTTGGCCAAAGGGATGGCGAAATCAGAGGCAAGTTTGCTTTGCAGTTCGTTGGTCAGGCAGTCAAGATTGTCGGCTTTGAGGATGCTCTCTTCAAGATCTTCAAAACGTCTGTGTTGCTCTTCCCGTTCTCCGGCTAACTCTTCAAAATTCGACAGGGTTTGATCAAGTTCATAGTTGCGGTCACGAAGTTCCTGGTTCTCTTTGAAAATCTTGTCGAAGATGGCTTGTTTGGCGTCAATTATCGTATTTTGTGGGGGCGTCTTGTCGCTACTCATGGCGATCCTTTATGGCTATAAAGTTGATTTTGGGAAATGTTTTAGAGGGCATTTTTCACAAGCCGGATTCTTGGGTCGGCAGAAGTTTTTGCCGATCTGAACCAAAAGGGCATGAAATTCATTGAAAATGGCAGGATCAGCCGGAAGTTGGTGGGTGAAATAAGTTTGCGCTTTGGCGTAGTTTGCAGTGGCCGGCAGCCATCGGTGTCGTTTGCAGATTCTTAACGTGTAAGCATCGATAACAAAACTTGGTCGGTTGAAAGCATAGAGCAGGATGCTGTCGGCGGTCTCCGGGCCAACTCCTTTTAAGGCGAGAAACCAGGCTCTTAAATCCTGAGTCGTTTTTTCTTTTAATTGATTGAGTCCGCCGGCCTTGATTATGGTGCTTGCCATCTCTTTAAGACGCTCACTTTTTTGGCGAAAGTAGCCGGAAGGTTTGATCTGTTCCTGAAGTTCCGCTAGAGGGGTGACGGCGATTGTGGAAAATGAAAGTTGGTGGTCAAGGCGGAGATTGGCAAGTGCCTTTTCGACATTTCTCCAGGTTGTATTCTGGGTCAAAAGAGCTCCGATAATCATCTCTTCCGGCCCCTTTGCCGGCCACCAGTTTTGGGGCCCGAAAGCGGCCAGAAGAGATTTGTAAACCTCTGTTAGATCACATAGATCACAATTTTCAGTCATCCATCAAGGCGGCTCGGGCAGCGGCTAGTCGGGCGATTGGTACCCGGAACGGTGAACAGCTGACATAATTTAAACCGGTGCGGTGGCAGAAGGCGACCGATGCCGGTTCGCCGCCATGTTCACCACAGATGCCGACTTTAAGGTCGGGACGGGTGGTGCGGCCCCGGGTTACGCCGATCTCAATCAAGGCGCCGACTCCGTCAATGTCGATTGAGACGAAGGGGTCGGAGGCAAAGATTTTCTGATCGATATAAGTGGGTAGGAACGTGCCCGCATCATCGCGGCTTAAGCCGTAGGTGGTCTGGGTCAGATCATTGGTACCGAAGGAGAAAAATTCAGCTTCCTGAGCAATGACATCGGCGGTCAGGGCGGCGCGGGGCAGTTCAATCATGGTGCCGATCAAATAGTCCAGCGTGACGCCGTAGTCGGTAATGATCTGGTCGCAAATTATTGCACTTTTATCTTTTAGAAATTTGAGTTCATTGACATCGGCGACCAGCGGAATCATGATTTCGGGAAGAACGGTAATCCCGTCGCGGACAGCTTCGCAAGCCGCCTCCATGATTGCCCGAACCTGCATGGCGTAGATTTCGGGGTAGGCGATTCCGAGACGACAGCCTCGATGACCAAGCATCGGATTTAATTCGTGCAGAGCTTCGGTGCGTTCTTTGAGAGCCGCCAGAGAGACGCCCATAATTGTCGCCAGCTCTTTGATGTCAGCTTCATTTTGCGGCAGGAATTCATGCAGGGGCGGGTCGAGCAGGCGCACGGTTACCGGGAGGCCGTCCATGGCTTTGAAAATGCCGATAAAGTCACTTTTTTGGGCCGGCAGGAGTTTGGCCAGAGCTTTTTCTCGCCCTTCCAGGTTGTCGGCGAGAATCATCTCGCGGATCGCCTTGATGCGTTCATCTTCAAAGAACATATGTTCGGTGCGGCAGAGGCCAATGCCTTCGGCTCCGAAATCGCGGGCGACGGTGGCGTCATGCGGGGTGTCGGCATTGGTTCGAACTTGCAAACGGCGAAATTCATCCGCCCAGCTCATAAATGTTGAGAAATCACCGGTCAGTTCCGGCGTGATGGTGGCGATGCGACCGAGGAAAACCTCGCCGGTGGAGCCGTCAAGTGTGATAATTTCGCCTTTCTTAAAGATCTTGTCACCGATTTTAAAACAGTCATTTTGGTAGTCGACAAAGATCGCGGCACAGCCGGCAACGCAGCATTTACCCATGCCTCTAGCGACCACTGCTGCGTGTGAGGTCATGCCGCCGCGCGAGGTCAAAATCCCCTCGGCCGCATTCATGCCGTTGATATCTTCGGGTGAAGTTTCAGCTCGAACAAGAATTGTTTTATGGCCGTCGGCGCTCATCGCTTCAGCTTCATCGGCACAAAATACGATTTCACCGCAAGCCGCCCCCGGTGAGGCGGGCAGGCCTTTGGCAAGTAACTCTTTAGCCGCTTCAGGATCGAGGGTTGGGTGCAGGAGTTTGTCGAGTTTTTCCGGCTCGACTCTTAAGACGGCTTCGCGTTTGTCGATTAAACCTTCAGCGACCATGTCGAGGGCGATCTTGATATCGGCCGTGATTGTCCGTTTGCCGCTGCGGGTCTGTAAGAGCCAGAGTTTATGGTTCTCAATCGTAAATTCGATATCCTGCATGTCGCGATAGTGTTTTT
>JAYEGS010000196.1:0-13288 GCA_034659215.1 Pseudomonadota bacterium
GGAATTCTTTTACGCGGTAAAAAGCGTGAAGAGATTGTTCGCGGCCAGGTATTAGCGGCTCCGGGCAGCATTACTCCGCATACCAAGTTTAAAGCGGAAGTCTACATCCTGACTAAAGAAGAGGGCGGTCGTCACACCCCGTTCTTTAAAGGTTACCGTCCTCAGTTCTATTTCCGGACTACTGACGTTACGGGTACGGTTGAATTGCCGGAAGGTGTCGAGATGGTAATGCCGGGCGATAATATCACGGTTGTCGGTGAATTGATTACCCCGATTGCCATGGAAAAAGAGTTACGTTTCGCAATTCGCGAAGGCGGCCGCACAGTTGGGGCTGGTGTTGTTAGCGAAGTTATTGAATAGAAACATTACAGCCAGAGGTTTTTGTCGGGTCGTTTAGTTAGTAAATTACGATCATAGATTAATCGCAAGAGCCCTTGAGGTAGTAAAAAATGAGTATAGCAAGCCAGAAAATTAGAATCAGACTGAAGGGCTATGACCATAAGATCCTGGATCAGTCCGTCGGTGAGATTGTTAACACTGCCAAACGTACGGGAGCTGTCATCGCCGGGCCGATTGCCTTGCCGACAGTGATAAATAAGTTTTGTGTACTACGTTCACCGCATGTCAATAAGAAATCACGTGAGCAGTTTGAGATGCGAACCCACAATCGATTGATCGATATCCTTGAGCCGACCCAGCAAACTGTTGATGCATTAATGAAGTTGGATCTTTCGGCCGGCGTTGATGTTGAGATTAAGCTGTAAGAGAAGTTTGATCGGGTTATATCTTCAAGATTGATTGATAATATATAGGTTTAATGATGGCTGAAATACAAGAATTATTAGCTAAAAAAGTCGGTATGACACAGCTCTACAATGAATTGGGAGAGCTGGTGCCGGTAACCGTGTTGGCGGTTGGGCCTTGCACTGTGGTGCAGGTCAAGACCGCTAAAAAAGATGGCTACAGCGCTGTGCAGCTGGGTTTTGATGAGAAACCTATGCCGCGAGCCAATCAGCCGCAGATTGGACATTGTAAAAAAGCCGGAAAAGGGGTTTTCTATCATTTGCGTGAAGTATTAGTTGATGATGAAAATGGTTTCCAGCCCGGAGATGTTTTTACAGCCGATCTTTTTAGTCCCGGAAACCTGGTAACCGTTACCGCCAAAAGCAAGGGTAAAGGTTTTGCCGGAGTTATGAAACGTTACGGTTTCAAAGGGCAACCGGCTACACATGGGGCTCATAAAAACCACAGATCAGGTGGCTCGATTGGTACTTCGGCCTATCCTGGGCGGGTATATCCCGGCAAAAAGATGCCGGGTCAGATGGGTAATGTAAAAGTTAGTGTAAAGAATCTGACGGTTGTTCAGGTTCAGCCTGACCAAGGTCTGATACTAGTTAAGGGTGGCGTTCCCGGTGCCAAAAATGGTCTGGTGACCATAAAAAAGATTAAATAAGACTAACGATATTTCTGGTGCCGGAAATGGTCGGAGAATAAAATGGCAAAAATTGATATATATAATTTGCAAAAAGAGAAGGTCGCTGAAACCGAGTTAGACGATGCGGTTTTCAACGCTGAGATAAAAGAGCATCTTGTTCGTGATGTCGTTGTCTGGCAGCTCGCTAAGCGGCGGCAGGGATCGGCTGCGGTCAAAAATCGCTCTAAGGTAAAAGGCGGCAGTGCCAAACCTTGGCGGCAGAAAGGTACGGGCCGAGCGCGAGCCGGTACCAGCCGCTCTCCGATCTGGCGGGGAGGTGGGGTGATTTTCGGACCTCAGCCTCGTGACTACGGCTACCGCCTGCCTAAACAGATTCGTCGGCAAGCCCTGATTTCGGTTTTGACTCAGAAATTTCAAGAAGGTAAGCTTCTTGTCCTTCAGGACTTTAACTTGGAGAGCGTAAAAACTCAAAGAGTGGCTGAACTATTAAAAACATTTGGTGTCGATAAGGCAATGTTGGTGGCTGAAGACAATCGAGAACTTACGCTCTCGGCCCGTAATTTGCCCGGCGCTTTAGCTGTAAATCAGAATGGTGTCAATGTCTACGATCTGCTCAAATATGACTACCTGATGGTTTCAGATGCTTCACTGAAGAAGATTGAGGGGGCCTTACAGAAATGATACCCAGCACCTATTATGATATAATCCGTTATCCTGTTTTGACGGAAAAATCCATGCTGGCCTACCAGATGGCTCGCCAGTGTACCTTTACTGTTGATCGTATGGCTAACAAGGTTGAAATACGTAAAGCTGTAGAGAGCCTCTTTAAGGTCAAAGTCGATGATGTGCAGACGATTCGGACCAAAGGTAAAAAGAAGAGGGTTGGTAAAACCATAGGCAAAAGAGCGGACGGCAAGAAGGCGATTGTGACCCTTAAGCCGGATCAGAAGATAGAAATCTTTGAAGGTGTATAAGGAAAGGATAACTCGTAGCTTGATTAATTCCCAACGAATTATCTGATAAGGTTATAAAATGGTACTAAAAAAATATAATCCGACATCTCCGGGGCGTCGTTTTCAAACATCATCTTCATTTGATGAGATAACTACGAGTACTCCTGAAAAAAGTCTGCTGGCTCCGCTTAATAAAAAAGCGGGCCGTAACAATACAGGCAGCATAACCGTTCGCCATCGTGGTGGCGGGGGCCGGACAAAATATAGAATTATCGATTTTAAACGCGATAAAACCGGTATGGGCGCAACCGTCAAGACGATTGAGTACGATCCGAATCGTTCCGCCCGGATTGCCCTTCTCCAGTATGCCGATGGTGAGAAACGTTATATTCTCGCACCGTTGGAAATTAAGGTTGGTGACCTGCTGGAATCGGGAGAGAATGTTGATATTAAGCCGGGAAACTGTCTGCCGCTCAAAGAAATGCCGCTTGGTAGTCTTATTCACAATATTGAGATGAAGATCGGTAAAGGTGGTCAGTTGGTGCGTAGCGCCGGCTCATATGCCCAGTTGATGGCGAAAGATGGTCATAAGGTGCAGATTAAATTGCCTTCCGGTGAAGTGCGATATATCCATCAATTATGTCGAGCCACCCTGGGACAGTTGAGTAATCCCGAACATGATAATATCTCGATCGGTAAAGCCGGACGTAGTCGCTGGCTGGGACGTCGTCCATCGGTTCGCGGCGTTGCCATGAACCCGGTTGATCATCCGCATGGTGGTGGTGAGGGTAAGTCTTCCGGTGGTCGGCACCCGGTTACACCCTGGGGCGTACCCACCAAGGGCCATAAAACACGAAAGAATAAATCGACCGACAAAGACATTGTCAAGCGTCGTAATAAATAAGAGTGTTCTTAAGGCCCGCGCGGTGCGGCCTTATGGATGGTAATACTTTAAGAATTATTGCAAGATGCATGATGGGACAGGAGGCCACAAGTGGCGCGTTCAGTAAAAAAAGGACCTTATATAGACCAGCATCTACTCGATAAAGTCGATAAACTGGTAAATAGTAATAATAAAACGATCAAAACCTGGTCACGGCGTTCCACAATCTACCCGGAAATGGTAGGTTATACAATGGCGGTTCATAATGGCAAGAAATTTATCCCGGTTTTTGTTACCGAGGAGATGGTAGGTCATAAGCTGGGTGAGTTTTCGCCAACAAGAACCTACTACGGTCATACATCCGACAAAAAATCCAAAGTCCGTTAATTAGACAAAACCGTGATCAATAGATAAAGGAGTTTAGCCATGCAGGTTCAGGCCAAACTGAGACATTACCGGATGGCGCCACGCAAAGCCCGTCTGGTAACAGATATGATTAAAGGGATGGACGTTGAGCGGGCCATCAATACCTTGCAGGTTACCGGGAAAAAGATTGCTCCGGTTATTTGTAAATTAGTTGAGTCGGCAGTAGCTAATGCCGATCAGCGTGGGGATATGGATGTCGATGCTCTTTACATCAGCCGGGCTTATGTTGACGAAGGTCCGACCATGCGCCGTTTCCAGCCCCGTGCTATGGGACGGGCAACCCGTATCAATAAACGCACGAGTCACATTACCGTGATTCTTGACGATGAGCGTAGTTGAAGTTTTAAAAAGTAATTTTTAAAGAAAATAAATTATAGGTAGATACATTGCGCACATTCTATGTGCAGGAGATGAGTCTTGGGACAGAAAGTTAATCCGATTGGCTTGCGTTTGGGAATTGTTAAAACTTGGAGTTCCTGTTGGTATGCGGATAAAGAGTATAAGCAGTTTCTGCATGAAGATTTAAAGTTAAAAAAGTACCTGAAGAAAAAAATGTACCATGCCGGGATCTCAAAAATTGAGATCGAACGGGCAGCCAAACGCATTCGGGTCAACATTTATGCCGCGCGACCGGGTATTATTATCGGTAAAAAAGGGGCTGAAATCGAGGCCCTCAAGAAAGATCTTGGCCGGCTTGTTAAAGGTGAGATCTTCATTAATATTAATGAAGTGAAACGCCCGGAAACAGATGCTCAATTGATTGCCGAAAATGTAGCCCTGCAACTGGAACGACGCGTTGCTTTTCGCCGGGCTATTAAGCGTAGCGTTGGTATGGCGATGAAGCTCGGAGTTGAGGGTGTAAAAATTAAGGTTGGTGGTCGCTTAGGCGGGGCTGAGATAGCCCGTTCTGAATGGACTCGTGATGGTCGGGTGCCGCTGCATACCTTACGTGCGGATATCGACTATGGAGTTGCCGAAGCGAATACAACATATGGAATTATCGGAATTAAGGTGTGGGTATTCAAAGGTGAGATTGTCGCCGGCAAACAGCAACATCTTGCCGCTGCCAAAGCCTTATAAAATAGAGTTCGACACAAGCACTGCATCAGGTTGAGCCGGTCACATTAGATGATCTCTCAGTGAGTGTTAAAATGAAAAAATAAGCTCTTAATCGAGCTTGTACTTAAAGAACAAGTGCCAGGGGTATTGCCATGTTAATGCCGAAAAAGGTTAAACATAGAAAACAGCAGAAGGGGCGCAATAACGGCGTCGCTTCCAGGGGTGTAGAACTTTCATTTGGAGACTATGGTCTCAAGGCGCTGGAAAATGGTTTTATAACCAACCGCCAGATTGAAGCTGCCCGTATTGCCATAAATCGCCATATAAAACGTGGTGGTAAGGTTTGGATCAGGATCTTTCCCGATAAGCCGATGACTAAAAAGCCGGCCGAAGTGCGAATGGGTAAAGGTAAAGGTTCTCCCGAAGAGTGGGTAGCCGTGGTCAGGGCCGGACGTATACTTTATGAGATGGAAGGGGTCTCGAAAGAGGTTGCTGTCGAAGCTTTGCGTTTGGCTGCTCATAAATTGCCGATTAGAACCAAAGCCGTGAGCCGGGAGGTGACCCAATGAAAAACAGCGAAGTAAAAGAGATGTCGGCTGAGCAGCTACAGGGCAAGGTTGATGAACTCTCAAAGGAACTCTTCAATCTGCGCCTTCAGAAAAGTATCAGTCAGTTGCAGGATACGGCCAAGCTTGGCAAAGTCAAACGAGATCGGGCCCGGGTTCTGACTCGTATCAATGAGATGAAATAAGGAAGAGTCAT
Source organism: Pseudomonadota bacterium (assembly GCA_034659215.1). Lineage (GTDB taxonomy): Bacteria > Desulfobacterota > Anaeroferrophillalia > Anaeroferrophillales > Tharpellaceae > Tharpella. The sequence goes on from JAYEGS010000196.1 coordinate 5,519, forward strand.
GGATAATAGCGGCCAGAGAAATAAACGGACGATGGTAGGTTTGGTTACCAGTGACAAGATGGATAAAACCGTAGTTGTTGAGGTTTCTACTAAAAAGCAGCATCCGACTTACAAGAAATATATTCGTCGCAGCAGTAAATATAAAGCTCATGATGCACTTAACCAGTGCGCAGTCGGGGATACCGTGGCCATTACAGAGTGCCGTCCCTTGAGTAAAGATAAATGTTGGCGGGTGAGTAAAGTTGTGGTTCAGGCTATCAAGTAACAGCCTCTCTTTATTGGCAGTACAGATGTATTACTGGGAGAATTTAAGATGATCCAGGTTGAGACGCTCCTTGACTCAGCAGATAATTCGGGAGCGAAAAAGATGTTATGTATCAAGGTGCTGGGTGGCTCCCGACGGCGATATGCCAGAGTCGGTGATATCATCAAGGTTTCCGTAAAGGAAGCCATGCCCAACTCCAAGGTAAAAAAGGGTGATGTATTAGAAGCCGTGGTCGTGCGTTGTGCCAAAGAGGTTCGTCGCCAGGATGGTAGCTATATTAAATTTGACTGCAATTCTGCGGTTCTTATCAACCCTCAGAATGAGCCCATTGGGACCCGTATTTTTGGACCTGTAGCTCGTGAACTGAGGGCTAAGAATTTTATGAAAATTGTATCCCTGGCACCAGAAGTACTGTAAGGGATCGCTGAAAACAAAAGTTTTGGAGTGTTGCAATGTTGCAGCTTAAAAAAGATGACAAAGTAATGGTCATCGGCGGAAAAGATAAAGGTAAGAGCGGGAAAGTCAAAAGGGTTATCCATGCTAAAGACCGGGTTGTTGTTGAAAAACTTAACCTTGTCAAGCGACATACTAAACCTGGCATGGATCAGGCTCAGGGTGGAATAATTGAAAAAGAGGCATCCATTCATCGTTCCAATGTCATGCTTTATTGTGATAAGTGTGATAAACCGGTACGGAGTGGGGTGCGGAAAATGGGTGATAACAAAAATGTTCGCTACTGTAAACAGTGCGAAGAGCTTTTTGATAAGTAGTTGACCCCGGAGGGCAAAGCTAGATGGGCTTGTTTAAGGAAAAATATCAACAGGAAGTTGTGCCGGCCATGCGCAAAAGATTTGCCTATGGCAATGTCATGGAAGTTCCGCGCCTGGAAAAGGTAGTGGTTAACATGGGCCTCGGAGAGGCGGTGCAGAATGTTAAAATTCTCGAATCTGCGGTTGCCGAAATGGCGGCTATAACCGGTCGCAAGCCGGTTATCACTAAGGCCCGGAAATCGATTGCGCAGTTTAAATTGCGTGAAGGAATGCCGATCGGTTGTATGGTAACCTTACGCCGTGAAGTCATGTATGAATTCCTTGAAAGATTGATCAACGTTGTTCTGCCTCGGGTGCGTGACTTCAAGGGGATTCCCGGAAAAGCATTCGATGGTCGGGGGAACTACTCTTTGGGTTTTCGTGAGCAGTTGGTATTCCCTGAAATTGACCTCGAAAATGTTGACAAAATCAAGGGTATGAATATCGCAGTTGTGACGACCGCCAAAAACGATGAAGAAGGTCGTGAGTTATTAAGCCTGTTTGGTTTTCCATTCCGGAAATGATTTTTTTACCGGTTGCCCTACGTCTGACCGGGGCCGGTAACCTAGGAGTTGTTAGATGGCTAAAAAGTCAATAATGGTCAAGGCTTCACGACCTAAGAAATTTGCAGTGCGGGAATATAATCGTTGTCCATTATGTGGACGACCACGGGGATACTATCGCAAATTCGATATGTGCAGAATCTGTTTTCGTACCCTGTCGTCCCAAGGCGATATACCCGGCGTCATAAAATCGAGCTGGTAGTCAAACTGAGCAATAAACATTTTTAAAAGGTGAGTGAAATGTCGGCAACCGATTTGATCGCTGATATGTTGACCAGAATTCGTAATGCGAAGATGGTCAATTTAGAAAAAGTTGATATTATCTTGACCAAGATGAATAAAAGTCTGGCCGAGATACTTAAAGAAGAAGGCTATATCAAGAACTTTAAGGTATTGAGCGGTGAAGTACAAGGTACATTACGCCTCTACCTCAAATATGACGAGCAGGGCCGATCGATCATCAATGGCATTCGCCGTGAGAGTCGTAGCGGTTTGCGGCGTTATGTTAAACATGATGAAATTCCGGTAATACGTAATGGCCTCGGAACCAGTATCCTTTCGACATCGAAAGGGGTGGTTAGTGGCGAACAGGCTGCGAAACTTCAAGTTGGCGGCGAATATATCTGTTCTGTCTGGTAAAGCAGCGTTTAGGTTGTAGGGGTAAAAGATGTCTCGAATCGGTAAAAAAGAGATTCTGCTGCCGCAGGGCGTTGAAGTAGCTGTGGCAGAGGGAATGGTTAAGGTTAAGGGGCCTAAAGGCAGTTTGCAGCAGGTTCTGGTGGATCGTGTGGGCGTTGATGTTGACGGCCAGACTGTAAATGTAACCCGGGTGTCTGATGATCGTCGTTCACGTTCATTCCATGGATTAATGCGGGCTCTGCTGGCCAATATGGTTACCGGAGTAACTGAAGGGTTCAGTAAGTCTTTAGAGATTAAAGGGATTGGCTACAAGGCGGCGGTCAAGGGTAATACCCTGGATCTGGCGTTGGGTTTTTCGCATCCCATTGCTTATCCGATACCGGATGGAATTAATATCTCTGTTGATAAAGAGAAAGTAGTAGTCCAGGGGATTGATAAACAATTGGTTGGGGCCGTAGCGGCCGATATCAGATCATTCCGTCCGGTCGAACCTTACAAGGGTAAAGGCATCAAATATACAGACGAATATGTTATTCGTAAAGCCGGTAAGGCTGGTAAATAGATTTATTGAGGTGATGTGGTGAATCTGAAAGCAAGAAAAAGAGTTATAAGAGAGAAGAAAAAGCGGAAGATCAGGAGTACCGTCAGCGGCAGTGCAGTGCGCCCGAGACTCTCGGTTTTTAAATCCGCCAAGAATATCTATATTCAGGCAATTGATGATGTTCAGCAAACAACCTTGGCATCGGCCTCTACTTTAGAGAAGGATTTTTCCCTCTCATCTGGTGGAAATCGGGCTGCTGCGAAAGAGGTTGGACGTCTTATCGCCGAGCGTTTGCAGGCCGGCGATATCAAGGAAGTTGTCTTTGACCGCAATGGCTTTATTTATCACGGGCGCATCAAAGAGCTTGCCGATGCCGCACGTGAGGCCGGGTTGAAATTTTAGTGACTTACAGGTTATTTTCTTGTTTTAAAAACAAGAAAATGTTCTGATAAAAGCACTTACTTGCGGGTTTCCCCGCGTTAGTTCTGATTTTGAACAAGCTTTAGCGAAAACTGTAAATAATGGAGGTGTGGCTTGGAAAAGCCCAGATTTCTTGAGGATGAAGTAACTGAACGGGTGGTAAAAATCAACCGGGTTGCTAAGGTTGTAAAGGGTGGTCGGCGATTCAGTTTCAGCGCTTTGGTAGTTGTCGGTGACGGCAAGGGCCAGATCGGATTCGGTTTGGGAAAAGCCAACGAAGTCCCCGAAGCTGTACGCAAAGGTACCGAAGCCGCTAAGCGTAAGATGGTACAGGTTGCTTTGGTTGGCAACACCATTCCCTATCAGGTGGTTGGTAATTACGGTGCCGGAAAGGTTTTATTGCGACCGGCTTCTCCCGGAACCGGTGTGATTGCCGGTGGGGCGGTTCGGGCTGTGTTGGAGTCAGCCGGGGTCAAAGATATTTTGACCAAATGTATCGGTTCCAACAACCCTCATAATGCAGTACGAGCTACTGTAGATGGCCTTATGCAGCTTCAGAGTGTTGAGCAGGTTTCCCGTAACCGGAACAAACAGTTAAAGCTTAACAGTTAGCAGGTGTTACAGGTTTACGGCACAAACTCTACATTCTGAAAAGTAAGGACACTGGAGCGATAAAATGAGTACCCTTAAGATAACATTGAAGAAAAGTTGCGCCGGCCGTTTGATAAAGCATAAAAAAACGGCTGAAGCTTTAGGTTTGCGTAAAATTCGACAGAGCGTAACCTTGACGGAAACTCCGCAGATTGCTGGAATGGTGCGTAAGATTTCTTATATGGTAGATGTCGAAAGAGTCTGACAGATTTAAGCTGTCTTAAGATTTGAGGAAATAAATGGTCAATTTATCTTCATTGCCGGCTGATAGTGGAGCCGCTAAAAATAGAAAAAGAGTTGGACGTGGATCCGGATCCGGAAACCAAAAAACTGCCGGACGTGGCCATAAGGGACAGAAATCTCGTTCCGGTGGTGGTATCCATCCCTGGTTTGAGGGTGGACAGATGCCTCTGCAACGGCGCATCCCCAAGCGTGGTTTTACCAATATTTTTCGTCAAGAGTATGCAATTGTCAATGTTCATCAGCTTAATTGTTTTGAGGATGGCAGTATCGTTGACGCGGCAGCGCTAAAGCTTCAGGGCTTGATAAACCAGCGGGAAACTCGCATCAAACTCTTGGGTAATGGTCTTTTAAATAAGAAATTGACGATTCGGGTAACTGCCTGTAGTGCTACCGCGATCGAAAAGGTCAAGCAGGCCGGGGGTCTGGTAGAGGAGGCGCAGCTTGCTTAAGGGCATTGAAAATATCGGCAATATTCCGGAGTTGCAGAAACGTCTGGGTTGGACGTTTCTTCTTCTCTTTGTCTATCGCATCGGTATTCACGTGCCGACTCCGGGTATCGATGGTCAGGCTCTGGCAGCATTTTTTGTTCAGGCCAAGGGCACACTACTGGGCATGTTTGACATGTTTTCCGGGGGTGGACTGAGTCGATTGTCGGTATTCTCATTGGGGATTATGCCTTATATCAGTGCTTCAATTATTATTGAACTGCTGGCTATGGTTGTTCCCACCCTTGAACGGCTTAAGAAAGAGGGTGAAGCCGGGCGTCGTAAAATTAGTCGCTACACTCGCTATGGTACTATTTTACTGAGTGTCATCCAGAGTTTTGGCATAGCTGTCGGGCTTGAAAGTATGCAAGGCCCGGCAGGCGAGATGATTGTCATGTTCCCGGGTTGGGGTTTTAGAATATTGACCATCATTACCCTGACTACCGGTACTGCTTTCATTATGTGGATTGGTGAACAGATTACTGAACGAGGTATTGGTAACGGTATTTCGTTGATCATTTTTGCCGGTATTGTGGCCCGCGGCCCGGCGGCTATTATCAACTCAATTCGCCTGATAAAAACTGGTGAAATGAGTCTTTTTATTATGATGTTTATCATCATACTCATGGCGGCAACCATTGCGGCGATTGTCTTTATTGAGATGGCTCAACGCCGAATACCGATCCAGTACGCCAAACGCGTACAGGGAAGGCGAATGGTCGGTGGTCAGAGTACGCATTTACCGTTGAAAATCAATACTGCCGGGGTTATCCCGCCGATTTTTGCATCATCGATTATCATGTTTCCGGCAACTATTGCAGGATTCATTGATATCCCGATCATGAAAAAGTTTACGGCTGCCTTTGTTCCGAGTAGTATCTCTTACAATATAGTCTACGTTATATTGATCTTTATTTTCTGTTATTTTTATACGGCGGTAACTTTTAAGCCGGATGATGTAGCTGATAATCTGAAAAAATTCGGCGGCTATGTTCCGGGTATCAGACCGGGTAAGCGTACGGCCGAATATCTGGATAAGATACTGACCCGTTTGACCTTCTGGGGGGCCGTTTATGTCTCAGTGGTTTGTGTCCTGCCAATGTTGTTGATTGGTAAATTTAATGTACCTTTCTTTTTCGGAGGCACGGCTCTGTTGATTGTGGTCGGTGTTGGTATCGATACTATCCAACAGATTCAATCACACCTCATGTCGAGAAATTATGAAGGGTTGATGAAGAAGGCGGGCGGACGTCGTCGCTAACGATATAATTGGAATTGACAGGATATCAATTAGCTTAAATAACCATCAGATTTAAGGAGAATGTCATGGACTTGATTTTATTGGGACCTCCCGGAGCCGGAAAAGGGACGCAAGCAAAAAAGATGATTGATGCTTTGCAGATCCCGCAAATTTCGACAGGTGACATTCTGCGAGCTGCCGTCAAAGGCGGCACCGAGATGGGTCTTGAAGCTAAAAAATATATGGATGCCGGACAATTAGTGCCCGATTCCGTGGTTATCGGGATTATCGATGATCGTCTTAAGGAAAATGACTGTGTTAAGGGTTTTATCCTTGATGGTTTTCCGAGAACTGTTGATCAGGCGGCATCATTGACTGAAATGTTGGATAAAGCCGGTCGTCAGATTGATCATGTTGTTAGTATCGAAGTTCCGGATGCCGACCTTATGGCTCGCTTGACGGGGCGTTGGATGTGTACCTGTGGAGCCAGTTTCCATAAACTTTTCAACCCTTCAAAGGTTGACGGAATCTGCGATCTTTGTGGAGCAAAACTCTATCAAAGAGATGATGACAAGGAAGCGGCAATCTCGGTTCGGCTGGTAAACTATCATAATCAGACAGCTCCCTTGATTGATTATTATGGTGCGAAAAAGGTCCTCCGCTCGATTCCGGGAACCGGCTCACCTGATGAAATTTATGCGGCAATTATGGCCGTTGTCAATGGATGATAGCTCTTCGTTCAAAACGTGAGATTGCGAAACTGAGAGCTGCCAATCAAATGGTGGCCGAAGTTTTGCAGATGGTAAAACAACGGATTAGTCCAGGGGTCAGTACTGGAGCCTTAGACAAGCTGGCTGAAGATGAGATTGTAAGACAAGGGGCACGTCCTGCATTTAAAGGGTATGCCGGTTTTCCCGCAACCCTTTGTACCTCGATTAATTATGAGATAGTTCACGGTATTCCTTCGAAAAAACGCAAACTGAAGGATGGTGATATAATCAGTATTGATGTTGGGGTATTTCTTGATGGCTACTACGGTGATGCGGCAATAACAGTGCCGGTTGGTACGGTTAGTCAAGAGGCAAAGAGGCTTATGCAGGTGACTGAAGAGTCACTCCATAAAGCGATTGAATGCGCATGTCCCGGCGAAAGACTTTATACGTTATCACATAGCGTGCAGAAATATGCGGAAGGATTTGGCTATAGCGTGGTTAGAGATTTTGTCGGCCACGGTATAGGGACAGAGTTGCATGAGCCTCCGCAGATACCTAATTACGGGAAAGCGGGAACCGGTCTGATCCTGAAAGCGGGTATGGTGTTGGCGATAGAGCCAATGATAAATCTTGGTGGTTATGCGGTTCAAGTGTTGGCAGACGGATGGACGGCGGTAACTAAAGATCGCAAGCTGTCAGCCCATTTTGAACATACGATAGCGATCACCGCGAACGGTTCTGAAATTTTGAGTAAATTGTAAATAGTTAAGTTTAGTTGTGTGTTATAGCTTGGTTATTGACAGCAACTGAATAAAAAGAAAGAATGTGGGTTTGGTGGTAATAAGAAATGTCGAATAAAGAGGATGTTATAGAGGTCGAAGGGACGGTTGTCGAAACTTTGCCGAATGCAATGTTTCGGGTTGACCTGGAGAATGGGCATCGTGTATTAGCTCATATCTCGGGAAAAATGCGAATGCATTTTATTAAAATTTTGCCCGGAGATAAAGTAACCATCCAGCTATCACCTTACGATTTGACTCGTGGACGGATAACCTACCGGAGCCGCTAGATACAGTAATTCCGGCAAAGTAGTAATAGTAAGTGGAGTAAGAGATGAAGGTTAGAGCATCTGTAAAAAAAATGTGCGATAAGTGCAAATTGATTAAACGTCATGGTGTAGTACGGGTTATTTGTGTGAACC
>JAYEGS010000197.1:0-2725 GCA_034659215.1 Pseudomonadota bacterium
CTGCTGCATAACCAATAGCTCTAAGTACTGCGCTCTTCGTAAGTTCGCTAAGTAAATCTTCATGGGTCGAGAACGAAGAAACGCTGTTTGTGACGATCGGGTACCAGTGCCAATTGAATCGGCCCTCGTAGAACTCCGAGAAGCTTGTCTTGTTCAGGTTTGCGGCAAACGCCTTGATCTCGTCGTGAAACGGTGGTGTGCCATTTGGTGCGGCGAGGGCATCTTGGCTGAAGCATACGAACAGGTGATCATCGTCCATGATTATCTCTTGGCTAACGCCCTGCATCAGCCGACTGAAAACGGCTGACGGGAGTTCAAACTACCAATAGCTGGCCGCCATTTTCAGGTCGGTTCTGTATGCAATTGTTTGGCGATTTCTTGCCGATAAATTTGTTGTCTTTCTTTCTTGACAAAAGCAATCGAGTTTGACCCTATTGCTTTCTCTTTATTTAGATTTCAAGAAAAATAAAGTTGGCACACTATGGTCTATAATATCAAATTTTACGAATAACAGAACCTCGACACAAAAAAAGGGCGCGACTAATGTCATGCCCCCACAAAGGTACCACCAAGCACCCGTCCAAGAAACACAAACAGAAGACGCGCCCAACTAGGCGCGTTCCGTCAGCATCGTTTCTTGAACTAAAAATTGGTGGTGTTATGTGAGAACGATATCTGCGTAAACGCAAACTTATAATTTTTTGTACTTCAGATAATTACTTTATTCTCTTTATATCTCCTTTAAAAAGTTGCTTTCTGATCAAGTTGTGTAGTTCCTTCACCATCCCACAACCAAACCTTTATTAATCTATCGTTGTACCCATATCACAACCTATATTAAATTGCACTACTCATTTTCAACAAAAAAAGGCCCGGCATTGTTAGTGCCGAGCCTCTATGTCTTGCGGTTTAAGCTCTTTCTGGCCTTGGATCAAGGTGAACCTAAATATATTTGCTCTATATACGTAACAAGTTGACCCTATCGCAGAGAAGGTTAAGCATGAAAAGGCGCGTTGCAATTAGACATTACCGTTGCTAATGTTAACAAATTGACAACCTAATCCCGGCCGACCTTATTCGACAATTTAATTTTACTCCGACCCCGATTAAACAACCAATGTATCGAACGCTGCCCGATCGGAGCGATCAACCATTCAGTTCATGACAAAAAACGCTGTGCTTCTTATATTATGGAAGTAACCGCACCTTATGTGGAAAAAAGTCTGGGTGAACCGGTCAGCAGCTGCGGCCTCTGCCAAGTCAAAATCCCCTGTGAAGCCGGCATTCCAAAGGTTTATGAAAACTGAGCGGTAAACAAAAAAAGGTTGCAAGCCCTATGCAACCCCTTTTTTCTACAGCTTTTCAACTCGTTTCAACTACCGATAGGCATATCGAGAAGAGTTAACGAACCAAACCGGCCCCAATCATTCCCACGGGCACTCATCGCTTACGTGATTTGACCAAGTATTTCCACCACCATCCTCACCATGATGATTGTTGGTGTTCTGGCCGCCGCCGGCAAAAGCTAGAGATGTTACAGCCAGCATAGCCACAGCCAGCATGAGTACTAAAACTTTTTTCATTTTAAACCCTCCCCATTCACATTTAAAAGTTATGTGTTGGTGTCGAGCCAAAGGCAGCAACCATAGTACCGCAGTTCCGTTGACTGACCTTAGCCATAGTACTATGATACTAACACAAATTCTGAAAAAAAGCAAGCGACGAAAAGGTGATTTTGGTGACAATTTTAAAGAAAATGATTATTCGAGATGGTTGAGGTGGAATAGCGGTAAAGAATATCAGAAGAGATACCGGAGTAGAGGGAATCTGTCAATACCCATTTTGAGAGAGAGGGAATAAAAAAGGCCACTCGGAGATGAGTGACCTTTTTTTTGAAGCTATCGCAGAGAAGGTTTCGTTTGATGGTCTGGTAATTTACTTGAGATTTGCAGTGACAATATTAGTGGTTAACGCCGCTATTCAACCGCCTTTGCCGGCCCTGACGCTGACAACCAACGTAAACGAAGGCAATGCACCTTGAACAGGCATAACACTCAACAACGGCACTCGGGCAAAGGTCGGTTGCAGCAGCATTGTTATAAAACCCACATTCATACACGCCACGTTTACATCTTATGGTGCTGAATATGTCACTGGCTGATAGAACGAAATTTCGGGAATGAAACGAAAATCTTTCTGATTCAGCGTATACAATTCGTGTTGATGGATGAGAGAATTCGCTGCAATCAGGGCGTCTGGGAGGCTGAGTTTATGGCTCAAACAGTACGTCTCCATCAACTCAACAAACCTGTGAGAGATGCTGATCGTCACGGGAAACACCGTCAGTAAGGACAAATGCGTCTTGATTTTGCGTAATTCGGCTTTATCAAACGCTCCAAAATACAGTTCAGCCTGAGTGATTGCACTAATAGCCAAGTGTGTATACCCGATAACCTGCATTTCCTGGACAACATTCGGGGTATTTTTGTAGAATTCGATCAGAATATTGGTATCACAGACGATCATAGGGCTTGCCTCGGCCATGCCTGTTGACGAAGTGTGGTTGCAGAAATCTCCCGACCACTCCACAATCCGGCATACGAAAAAAATGCTTCGGTGTTGTCCGGTTCCTCGTGATGACGCTGTTGCACTCTATCTTGATCGTCAGTCGAAATGTGCATAACAAAATCAAGCGATTGCAAGATGCGATACAGAAGTTGCGCCT
>JAYEGS010000198.1:0-2711 GCA_034659215.1 Pseudomonadota bacterium
ACTTGGCAGACCGCAGCAGATGATCAAACGACACGAATCTGGAGGCAGGCCGGAGATTGCTTACAACGCCGTACTGGAGGTAGGCGACCAGATATTCGAACATCTGGTCGGGGCCGAGCTGGTTTTTGTCATTGCTGGAATGGGCGGCGGTACCGGCACCGGTGCGACACCGGTAATCGCACAACTAGCCCGAAAAACACAAGCACAGGTTATCGGCATAGCGATCAAACCTTTCACTTTTGAAGGTCAAAAAAGGATGGAGATCACCAGAAAAGGTCTTATTCAATTACGAAAACAGGTTGATGTGCTTATGACTATTTCAAATCAGGCTTTATTGGACAAAATGCCTATTGGTACAACCACGGCCCAAGCCTTTAAAAAGGTTGATGAAGCAATAGTTAAAACGATTGTCGATATCGGCGATGTCAAAATTAACAATCAGCAACATAGAAGGGGAGGATTATATTATGCAGAATGAAAATTTAAAGTTCAGCTTTGGAAATGTCCACATTACAATCAAGTGGATTCCAGAAGGGTGGCTGGCAATCGTTAATGTCAAAGATGCAAATGTGAGCATGGACATCGTACCCGATAAAAAACATATCTGGACTCCCAGGGCTGATGACTGGCAGGTAAATACAGTCTTTGCGTTTCATAAAAAGAAAGCAAAATCGATCAGAACCCCCTCAGGATGGCTGTTCTATATCCTCAATAAAGAGAGCTGGAAAGCATCACATACTTCGAAAAGCTACGTTAGTACAAAGTATATTCACGACCCGGAAAACGTTTTCAACCCGGATGAGACGGTAGAAAAGAAAAAGAGCGAGCCGGAAACAATCCCGATAAAGGATTCGGAGGGAAAACAGTTCTGGAACTGATCGCAAAGGACAATGATAAAAAACCGGCACGGGTTGTCGAAAACTATCAGGTCAGGGTAAAAAACTTTTACTACGGCGGTTCCGGAAACTCGCCGGTAGAAGCCCAGACTTTGGATGAGTTGAAAGAGATTTTGCGAGATAAATACAACAAAACCAGTTTTACGCTGATCTCCAGCTGTTTAAGCTTCGACACATCCGCAATCCACAACCAAAGAAGAAATATACCCCTGGACGAATTAGATGATTATGACTGCCGGTGGCTTGCTGAAAGAACTGATTACGATGTTCGACATCTGGAGTAAAAAAGTGCATAAAAGGATGGCCCCTTTCATGCCTTTATGCGCCCGCTAATCACCCCATTTTTAGAGGCGTTTCAAAGTAGAGCTTAAAATCAATTATCGTAGATGCTTTGAAGTGAGCTCCAAATCCTCGTTATGGCGATGACGTGCCCGGCTAAATTATTTTACACCGGCAAGGACGGCTTTTAGTGGTTATGTTTTTCAATCTTTCATCAATTTTTTATTTACGGACTGTCAAACTTATGACTAATATGCCTGCCTTTGTGCATCTGCACACCATAGTGTTCCCTTTGGACATCAACTCAACTTTAACTTTACAAAAAGTTACCTAGACGCTCGGGTCCACCGTACAGTGACCTCTGAGTTCTTTGTAATGTCCAGTTGGTTAATCAATTATTTTTGTAACTATTCAGCGTAATGTATACTTCAAACTATCTCGATACAGGGACATTGCTCCAGGCGGCGGCTGCAAGCCGCTTGCCGGTCTGAGCTGAGTCCCCCTCGAAGCCGGGCGAAGACAATGTCCACACCATTTATAGTGGTTTCAAGGTAATCACGACGCTGAATAGTTACTTATTTTTAAGGTTATTGCCATGAAATCAGTTGATAAACAATTTTGTAATATCTATACAAAATTAAAATATGCTGAAGAGATGTTTAATCGAGGTGATTTTAAAGAAAGCAACGACCTTGTTGATGGCATTAAATCTCAGGCCAAAAGGTTAAGCGAGGCAATAAACAGGTATAAGTTAAAAGCTGATAACGGAAGGCGATTAAGGGATGCTAATCCTGAAGAGTTGTTGTTGCTTGAAAACTTAAACAAAAGACTCAAAATCATTCAAGTCAAAACTATTGAAAAAATTGACCAAACAAAAGAAAAGTTTGGGTCTGAAACTGATGATTTCGACGTTTCTGTATATTTTTTCCTTAAAGATGATGACCCAGATATTATTGCAAATGATGATAATATGATATGCTTTATGGAACATCCAATATTTCACATTTTATTACCTGATGAAGATCCAGATGATGACCACAATGATATCCCTGCAGGACCGCTTTCAGGCCAGAAGCATTGCCTTTTGATGCATGAGCTTTTATGCCATATGACGCCAGAACTATATATAAACGATATTTTAAGAATAGGACATATTGTCGTGGATATAGATATCATGGTACAGCTCACCTTTCCACCGTAGCTAATTAAAAAGGTAACTTGAAAAAGTTAAGTGAAATCCATACAGAGATATTCCAACCTTAACCTTTCCAGCAAACTACAATTTCAATATTAATCGTAATAATCGACAAAAATCCCACCATAAACCGCCGGGCTTTTCTTTTTTACAAATCATCTAAAGTGCAACAAACATCATGCCAAAAAAGACCTTTACGATAAGAAAAAATGGAAAAACGACTGCCTTTTAAGCGGCCCGTAAAATCTCACCTTCACGCCGAACAATTTCGACAATTGCACTCATATCATCTTCCCGCCATTGCCTGGAACCACAAGGTATGGGCTCAATGCGGCTATCGA
>JAYEGS010000199.1:0-2709 GCA_034659215.1 Pseudomonadota bacterium
AGAACCACAACATCTTGTCTATCGAAATTTTTACTTAGCCATCCCATGACTTTTTACGAATGCATCATCGTTAAATGGTAAATTTATTGTCAAATTTTGAACGGACAAAATTGAGTGTCTTTGGTTTGGCGCTATTGCTGATTGTCCTGCTTCTGGGCGGAGTGATCTTTTCTCTGACGCATGGCTCCTGGGCGCTTGAAAGTAGCCGCGTGGCGGAAATTATTCTGGCAAAATGCGGTCTGCCGGTTTCCGGAAATCCCTCCCAGGTCGAGATTGCAATTGTCTGGGACGGGCGTCTGCCACGGGTTCTTGCGGCGGCTCTGGTTGGTTTTTCGCTGGCGGTGGCCGGAGCCGTGATGCAGGGAATCTTCAAAAACCCGATGGCCAGTCCCGGGGTTATCGGTATCAGTTCCGGTGCGGCTCTGGGGGCGGTTTTAGCCATCTATTTGGGTTTGGCGGCAATTTTTGCGGCGGCTTTGCCGATTATGGCCGTAAGTGGTGCCCTGGCGACTCTGATTACAGTTTATGTTATTGCGACCAGCGCGGGCCGTACTTCAATTGCCACGCTGCTTTTGGCCGGTATCGCTTTAAACCTGATTCTCGGGGCGGTAACCTCTTTTGTCATAACCTTGAGTACCAGAGAATTTGATGTCGGTCGCGTTATTGTTACCTGGTTGATGGGTGATCTCAATAACCGTAACTGGATGCACGTTAAAATTGTGGCGCTGACGGCGTTTGCTTCGCTGGTGTTGATCTTATGTTATGTGCGTGATCTCAATATCCTGATGCTTGGTGAAGAGAGCGCCGCCAATCTCGGGGTTGAGGTCGGCCGGGTTCGCAATGTTCTCCTTTTTGCCGCTTCGATGATGACCGGTGGAGCGATTGCGGTCGCCGGGGTTATCGGTTTTGTCGGCTTGGTCGCACCCCATATGGTACGAGCCGTGGTCGGCCCCGACAATCGTCGGCTGATTCCGTTAGCCGGACTTTTAGGGGCGGTCTTTCTGGTTTATGCCGACCTTCTGGTTCGTCTGGTTATTCCGGTCGACCTTAAAGTCGGGGTTTTGACATCACTTTTGGGTGGCCCTTTCTTTATCTATCAGATTGTTCGTTATCGTAAACGTTTTGAGTATATGTAAAAGTTGAAAGGGAAGTGAATGTGGGAGATCTAACTACTGTAACGCAATCCGCCGAGAAACTTTGCACTCTTAAAAAGACTATTGCCAGTGTTGTTGTCGGTCAGGAAGAGCGTCCGCCTGGCACATATAAACGGCCATGGCGACTGCGAACAAACAATCGACCCCATTGCTTCATTAGGGATGTTAAAGTGAAAAAGGCCACTCTGGAATAAGTTGCCCTTTAGAGATATTCGCAGAGAAGGTAAAGACGGAATAAAATACCTGCAATTAGAACTTGCAACTGGTAAGGTTAAGTTTACCGCACTAGAACAGGCTCAAAAAAGAAAGGTAGGCGAGGGTAAGCTGGAAAATCAAAATCCAGAAATTGACTTGAACGACAAAGAGATTTTAAAAATGATGTCCTATGTTTTATGGAAATTAGCTATCGCAATATACGTACAATATGGGAGAAAGAGATGTTCGTACGACTGACCAAGGTACAGCTAAAAATATTTGGCCGTTTTCAGTCAATCTATAGTGCCCGAACTTTTGTCGAGTTTGTGGGTAGCTGTCTACATGTCGCAAGCATGGACTCTATTCAATCCATACTTTGGGGTGTTTATATAAAGGTACACTGTCTGATTAATATTGATAAAAATTACGCTGAATAATTAAAATTTATTTCTGAAAATTACAGCATTTGGCAAGGAATTGTGCTACAAAGAGAGGTGTGGGCCAAAAATTCTTTAAATCATTAAATCATGAAATTGTATGGGCCGAATAATGGACGATAATATCTGCTTAAAGGTTCTTGGTGATTTTGGTCCTTTTTCTAGAGAAGGTCGGTGTATAAGTTATGAGGTTGAGATCGCTGGAGACAGCTACCTGATTGACTGTGGAGCGCCGTTGTTCAAACAGCTCGGCGGGCATCGCTTAAAAGAGATTAAAGGTCTTTTTATTACTCATTGCCATGAAGACCATAAAAGATGGTTTACCGATCTCGCAATTTTCCATCGTTATGCTAAGGATGTCAATAAAAAACTGACCCTTTTCACCAGCCAGATCGTTAATGATGAGCTTAAGAGATCTTCGGCTGCAGCTCTCTATAGTACCCTTTCGAATTGTCGTAAAAATGTTGTTGGCGTTAAATATGAGGAATATGTCAACTTTCAGATGATTGGTCCCCGGCCGCTATATAGAATCATCTCTAAAAATGAAGGAAATGGACGTTCTCAGCTCTGTATAGTAGATCAAAAGCAGAATCTTGTCAGCCCGGAGCGGGCCAAGATCTTTATCAACCCAGATACGGGTAGAATAAGAATGCTTCTCAATGACCAACTCTCAGGAGAGTGGGTTGATCCGGAACTTTTTTATACTTTTTCTGATAACCGTTTCTATGAAGATAAGCAGAATGTTATTGTTGGCAAAAATGGTTATACGATTGAGGCGATAAAAGCACCGGTCTGGCACGGTATACCGGGAATTGGCTTAAAGATAAGTTGCGGGGGAGAAACTCTGGTTTTCAGTTCGGATACGGTTAATGACAAAGAGTTATGGAAAGAGTTATATCAAGAGAAACGTAAACAGGATTTTA
>JAYEGS010000200.1:0-2708 GCA_034659215.1 Pseudomonadota bacterium
CATTTTACTTAAACACCAGTCTCGGGTGGTATAGCCGCTAAAAACAACGGATGTCAAACCGGGAACCCCCACGGTGCCGAGATAGATATGGATGATAATGAAGGAGAAGATTACTACGACCCCTAATGCATGCAGGGCGTACATCCAGTTGATCAGATCTTTGCTCTGGCCTTCGGGATAGGTTATGAGTAAACCGCTAACAATCATTGCCAGGCCAAAAATAACTATGGTTAAGAAAAAGATTTTCTGGCCGGGGTTGTATTTACCGGTTTCGGGAACTTTGTCAACCTTCCAGAGATAGCCGCCGCCTTTTGCGAGCCATTCGATATCGTCCGGCAGGTCAAAAGTTCCGGCTTCCTTCCACCATGTTATAGCTGCGAGCAGCAGTGCTGGAATAAAAAAGAAGCCGGCATAGATGTGCACCATCTTCAGGGTTTTCAGCCCGCCAAAGGGTACTCCAATAAAATTGAACGAATGAAACATCATGCTTAGTCCAGTGAGAATCAGCAAAAGGCAGGTCAGCGCTAGATACCAATGGACAATGCGTTCATAGGCGCTTGATACCTTGATCATTCCTTTTTCGATAACTATAAACATTAGGCATCTCCTTTCTGTTCTGGTGATGACTTGTGAGTGCAATTGCCCGTGTAATTGCACTCACCCGTGGATTCCTTGCAAACATCTTTGGGGCCTTTGCTCAGGTAGTGGAGGAATGAGCCCGCTAAAACCGCGCCGGGGGCGAGCAGACTTAGGGGTTTGAGCCAATCTTTCCAGGCTACGAGTGAGGCTGGAACCATCGGATTTTGCGGCAGACCGGCATAGTGAATCGGTTGTTCGGGCAGGATGTAGAGCATGTGCGTGCCGCCGACAAATTTGTCGCCATAGAGATGGCCTTTGCCTTTTAAGGCGGCCAGGCGGGCTTTGACAATTGCCTGAATCTCATTTTCGTCGCCAAACAGCAGAGCCCCGGTGGGGCAGGTTTTGACGCAGGCCGGTTCAAGGTTGTTTTCGAGGCGCGAGAAACACATGTCGCACTTGGTTGCTTTTTCAGTTTTGGCATCGTACTTAGGGACATCGAAAGGGCAGACCGTAACACAGGTCTGGCAGCCGATACATTTTTTCTGATCGAGAGAGACCGTGCCATATTTGGTGTGGCTCAGAGCCCCGCTGGGACAGGCTTTGATGCAAGCCGCGTCAGTACAGTGCATGCACGAATCTTTGCGGAAAATCCATTTAACGCCGTCGGCCCCGGCATCGACTTCATCAAAATGCATTAAAAGCCAGGTGTTAGGGTTAAGACTTTGCGGATTTTGGTAGCTGCCCCGGTTTTCGGTTTGTTCAGCGGGCAGATCATTCCACTGTTTGCAGGCGAGTTGACAACCCCGGCAGCCGGTACATTTGGTGGCATCATAGAGTTTTATCTTTTTAGACATGGCTTACACCCCCTTCTTTTGGACATTGACCATGAAGGCTTTGCTTTCCGGGATCATGGTGTTGGCGTCACCGATAAATGGGGTCAGTAGATTGGCGGCATCGCCAAATGTGAAAACTTCCGGTTTCTTATCGCCATGAACATATTCGCGCATCTTGGTCGTGACCCAGCCGAAATGCCAGGGGAGACCAACTTGATGGACGGTATTGCCATCAATGGTAAAAGGCCGCCAACGTTTAGTGACAATGGCAACCGCATCAACCTGGCCGCGAATTGAGCTGGCCGTAACCAGATCGCCGCTCTTGACCCCTTTTAATTTGGCCAATTCCGGACTCATCTCGATAAAGAGTCCCGGTTGCATTTCCGCTAACCAGGGACACCAGCGAGTCATGAGACCGGTCTGCCAATGTTCGCTGACCCGATAGGTGGTACAGACGAAGGGGAAGCGCGGGTCGCAAGTGGCTCGCGCATCAATATTGGTGCCGCTGCCCTCCTTGTCCCAGCGTTTAATGACCGGATTGTTCATCTGCGCAGAGAGCAGATTTTTCTCAACCGGACATTCAAGCGGTTCGTAATGTTCCGGAAAAGGGCCTTCCGCCCGTCCGGGGCCGAAAATGCTGCCGACGCCGTGTGGTTTCATGATGAATGGCCGCCGTCCGCCGCCCGGAGGCGATACGCCATCGGGTACGTCACCGACCCATTTGGCTCCGTTCCAGACAATAACCGGGTCTTTTTTATCCCAGGGTTGACCGGTATCGGGATCGACCGAGGCTCCGTTATAGATAATTCTCCGATTGACCGGCCAGCACCATGACCATTCGGAATGGAGGCCGACTCCGGAAGCATCTTTTTTATTGCGGCGGGCCGCCATATTACCTTTTTCGGTATAAGAGTTACAGTAGAGCCAGTTACCGGAAGAGGTTGAACCGTCATCCTGCAAGTAGGCAAAACTGGGCACCAGACTCCCTTTTTTAAAGGTTTTGCCTTTAACTGTTGTGTCCTTTAAAAAGTAGCCGTTGATCTCTTTGGCGACCATATGGGTGTCGAGGTGGCGGATTTGCCCATCGCCACCTAATGGGCCGTAATTCCAGCTCAAGTTGGTGATCGCCTCGGCCAGCGGGCCACCCTCTTTTTCATAAAGGGCTTTGACTTTATAGTGGAGTTTTGTAATTATTTCACCATCAGGCAGGGCTTCTCCCGGAGGATTGACGGCTTTATAGCGCCACTGCATCCAGCGGCCGCTGTTGGTGATGCTCCCCTCTTTCTCCATCGATGC
>JAYEGS010000201.1:0-2707 GCA_034659215.1 Pseudomonadota bacterium
CGGTTACGACAATCGTAAAAACCCTGACCCCCGGCAAGAAAGAAGTCGATACGGTCGAAAACCTGTTCCTGGGTGATGACCTTGATCAAGCGACCTTTGTCACCTATTCGGCAACAGGTAAAATTGTCGGTTTTCAGCTCAACGGATCAGCCGACGATTCCATGCTTGACGCCTTGCCGGCCGGAAACTAAGAAAAAACTTATAAAATATGGTCAAAGCTGGTGAAGGGGCTGCGCCCTCTCCCCAGCTTTGACCCTGCTATTCCCTTCAACTCTACCCCTTTCCCCACGCTAAAACTTAACTCTCCGACTTACAAACTTTGTTATTTCGTTAAATTTGTGTTAGAATGGACAACAATTAATTCCCCACGCAAAATCACATTTCAAGGACAGTGACTTAAGTGGCTCTGTTTTTTCCCAAAGAGTACAACCAGACCCCCTACCGGGCTCTCTATGAGAGCCTCTCTCCGGTTGAGCGCCTGATGATCCAGCGCGAATTTGTCGGGGTCAGTTATCTGCGGCGTTTTTATCTCCTGAAAAATTCACCGTCAGGTTCCAGCTTCCGGGGCGAACAACCGGCTGCCGGCCGCTTTCTTCACAAAAAACTGACTATAAGCCGCTTGGTCTGGCGCCACCAGGAGATTGTTAAAACCCACCTTAAATTGATCTTCCGCCACTATCTTTTTGGCTTTTTGGTGCAGTTTGCAAGCCGCAAACATGAACTTCCCCTGCCTCCGCCCTCGCCTTCCTGTTACTGGGAAACAGCCGCCAACCTGATTGTCATGGGCTGGATGAACCACCATCGCCAAATCTGGGAAAAAAGCCTTGCCCCGGCAATTGATCAAGTTATATCCGGATCAATTCGCCATCACTTTATCTACTGCCTGCTCTCTTTTGTCATCGCCAAAAAACTCTATAACCGGAATGAAATGGCCGGCAAAGTAGATACTCTTAGAGCTCTGGCCCTGCCGGGCACAACCCCCATCGGCGTCGAGATGGAGTTCAGTAATCTTGGCCGACTGGCGATCAACAAAAACAATCCGGCCCATCTCATCAACCACGACCCCTTTCACAATATGGAATATTACAGCAGCTTCCGACTTGAGGATGTCACTTGGCGGCTTGGCGGCTATGTCGACACTCATGAACATGGTCGCCGACTGCTCTCGCTCTCTCGTTATGGAGGTTTTTTTGAATATTCAATGGTTCGGGTCGACTATCCCCGCACCTACACCCTGCCCCTGACCACCGACCCAGGCATTGCCAACCGGATGATCTGTGAAAGCCTGGATTTCATCAATGAGATCAAACCTCACAGCCTGCATATTAACATTGAAAAGAGAGGTAACGGAGAAATTGAGCCCAAACTGGATGATTTTTTGTGCCTGCTCTTACTGGGTGGGGATCTGGGATACGATGAGAATGGCAGATTAAAGGAAAAACGTTTTGCCGACAAGGAGTTTCACCGGGTTATCAAACGCCGACGCCATCTCTCTCTGTTGGAGGGGGTCAAAAAGGAAGTGATCGAATATGCATTTTTACGCCTCTGGAAAAGAGAGGAACGAAACTACGACTACCTGCCGGTAATTTTAACCCTTAAAGGTTTCCAGTACGCATATCATCTAGGGGCCAACTGCCATGACCAACTCCCCGGCCTCCAGTCCTGGGCTGAAAAACCCTGCCCGTTACCTGCGGCCTCATTACAAACTTTTGTCAAAAATGTGGAATATGGTTTAAAAAGAGAGGGGGCCTACTCGGACGATTTTCTCGCGGGCTTCACTAAAGAACTTTACGATATTCTCCTGAATCGCCAACAACTGCTGCGCTGAATAGTTACATAAAGTTTTTCCGCATTTTACGACGATTTTCCCGGCACCACTCAGGATTTTTACAAAATCGGGCACAGGCGGTCGAGGTGGCCCAATGCGTGTGCATCTCTTCATCCATACACATTACCGGTTCGATATGAATATGTTTTGGATCCGGGATCCGCCTCAATTTATTGAACACACTTTTGATCCTGCCCGGATTCTGCAAAACCGGCTGTTGACAAAGCAGTTTCCAATTGCCACAGGAGATCAAGTACTCTTTCTGATGCTCCGGGGTCAGGTGCTCCATTGGATAAGTATAGACCCAGGCCTGGCGCTCTTCAAACTCCTGTTTCCCGGCATCGACTTCAACAATAATCGGCAGTTTTTGGCGAATATAGACACTTTTACGACTATCATCAGGATAGTAACCCTCAAGCTGATCGAGCGCCCGCATGATCTTTACCGGATTAGTAAAACTCATCAATTCGCCAACCACCAGATCCTGGCAGCCATCCAGCGTGACCAAGCCGGGAAAACCGATCGGCAGATGGTAAAGAAAGCCCTGACAGTAGGCGGGCTGAACGGTTTTTACTTTTTTACGGAGAAAACGGTTGAAATTTTTATAGCGTTGCAACAGGCTGCCGTAGACAAAGAAATAGGGGGTCTCGGCAACTGCGGCCCGGCGCATTTCAAGCAGTTTTCCCCAACGACCATTGGTAACGATACAGACACCTCATGGGGAAAAAATTAAAAGTCCTTACTTCCGGCAACATCCATAATAATCTCGGCGGCCCGATCAGCCAGACTGAAGAGGTCGGTTTTTGCAACATACTCTTTGGCATTGGCACTCCATACCAGACGTTGCGAAGCTGAATCGAGCATTTCAAAAAGCATCCG
>JAYEGS010000202.1:0-2694 GCA_034659215.1 Pseudomonadota bacterium
TCAAATACAAGGTTCCCAGGCCGAGTTACGTGAGCGGGTAGCCGAATTTCAGCTGCGAATCAGTGCCTTGAAAAATGAATATCGCCAGCAGGCCGTGAATCGTCAGTCTGAAGTTCAGCAGCGTCTGTTCGATCTTCAGCAGCAGATTTTGCCACTTAATGATGCCCGCCAACGTCTTACTGTTACCGCTCCTGTGGATGGCGAGGTGGTTACTCTCCAGGTTCATTCCCGTGGCGGGGTGATCAGTCCCGGCCAGCCCTTGCTTGATCTCGTTCCCACCGACAGTCCGCTTATTGTCGAGGCCAATATTATGGTTAAGGACATTACCCATGTCTTTGAAGGGCAGGAGGCAGACGTTCAGCTCCTTGCCTTCCAGCAGCGCACAACACCGAAAATTCTTGGCAAGGTGGTCTATATCTCTGCTGATCGTATTCTGCAGAGTACCGCCTATGGCGAGCAGCCTGCCTACGTTGTTCATGTTGAACTGGATAAACAGCAGCTGATCGATAACCATCTGTATCTCACTGCCGGCATGCCGACGGCGGTTTTTATCCGCACCGAACCACGTACTGTGCTTGATTATATCCTTGAACCTATTATGGATAATTTCTATCGCGCCCTGCGTGAGAACTGATTAAGGAAATAATTTCTTTGAACCTTCAACCCTTTTTCGCTGGTTCCAGTCTGGGAATCCCTCGATTAACTTATTAGGTTAAAAATAAAAAAATATGAAAAATCTGATTTTCATTCAGCAGTTTTTTCTTTATCTCGTTACACTGCGTTTCTACCTGGTTACACCGCTTTTTTTCCTCGTTACACCGCTCTGCGGTGTAACGGGTGTGGCCCTTGCCGCAACACCCTTTACCCTTGAACAGTGTATTTCCCGCGGTCTGGCCTTTAATCCAGACGTTAAAGCTTATGAGTTGGCCGTTGATGAGGCAGGGCAGGGAATCAATGAAGCGCGGGGAGCTTTTTTGCCCACATTGACTCTCTCTTACAACAATACCGAGCTGAAAAACAACAGCAGTGTTGTGCGCGATAACGATTACCTGGATCAGCAAAGCAACAGTTATAGCTGTAGTTTGACCCAGCCACTGTTTGCCGGTTTTTCCGGGATATCGGGATTGAAAAAAGCCCATTATACCAAACAATTTAAAAAGTATGAGTCACAATACAGGCGGCAGCAGCTGATACAGCAGATAAGCAGCAGTTTTTATGATATTGTCCAGGGTCAGCAGTTACTGCAAAAATGGTCTGAATCAGTGGAACGGCTGGATAATCAGCGCCTTATAGCTGCTGCCTGGGTCGAGCAGGAGCTTGCGCCCCGGCTGCGTCTGCTGGAGATTGATGTGGAGTTGGCCAATGCCCGACAGCAGTTGAGCAGCAGTAAAGCCAGTCTTGCCATTGCCCAGGCACAACTCGAAGAGTGGCTGGCCTTTGATTCTGCTGAGCAGCTTGAAATTAATTACGATGCAGCTGAAAATTATGTTGACCCGTGTACTGATATTGCCGCCTGCATTGCTACTGCCTTGCAGCAGCGGGTGGAGCAGCGCATTGTGCAACTCAATATCGAAATTGCCAGGCAGGAGGCGAAATTGATCCTGGCCCGTAATTTACCCAGGGCTGATTTTGAGGCATCATGGGTGGACTATGAGCGAGATTATGAGGCCTCTTATCCGGACGAGAAACGTGATTACTACAGTTTTGTTTTTAAGGTAAGTATGAAGCCATTTCAGGGCGGCAGAAATCTTTTTGCCTGGCGCCGCCAACGCATTGCCATTGAACGAATGGTGCAACTGCAGATTAAGCAGCGCCAAGCCATTATTACTGATGTCAAGACCCGTTTTGAACAATTGCAGGAAGGGTATAGTGGTGGCTTTGCTGCCGATAATGGCCTTGTTGAAGCCCGCGAAGCCTATCAGGTGGCATCAAAATCATCTGAGGTGGGTGTCAGTTCATTGAACGAGCTGCTGGATGCGGAATTACGCCTTACCAGGGCGGAGATTAATAAAATTACTTCTCAGCATTCGTTGTATCTGGCTCACGTTCAGCTCCAATACGCCCTTGGAGAGCAGAAGTGAGAAGGTGACCAATGACTCATTTCTCCATAACCCCGCAAACAATCTTTTCAAGTATAGTGCAACATCGCCATTTAATAACAAGTCTTGTCCATCGTGAGATTGTCGGACGTTATCGTGGTTCGGTTCTGGGAATCCTCTGGTCATTTTTTAACCCGGTTTTCATGCTGGCCGTCTATACATTTGTTTTCAGCATTATCTTCAAGGCCCGCTGGTCAGCAGGGGATGAGTCAAAAGCGGAATTCGCACTGGTGCTGTTTGCCGGATTAATTATTTTTAACCTGTTTGCCGAGTGTATTAATCGTGCTCCCACCCTTATTTTGACCCATGTCAATTTTGTGAAAAAAGTCGTCTTTCCACTTGAAATTTTGCCGTGGATTATTTTTGGCGCTGCTTTTTTTCATGCCCTGGTCAGTTTCATGGTCTGGCTGATTTTTTCGTTTTTTGTTGTTGGCATGCCTCCTGGCACAATAATGTTCTTGCCACTGCTGCTTGTTCCCCTGACATTTTTCGTCATGGGCCTGTCCTGGCTGTTGGCCTCGTTAGGTGTTTTCCTGCGTGATATTGCCCAGGTTGTCGGTATCATGACGACAACCCTGATGTTTTTGACCCCGAT
>JAYEGS010000203.1:0-2677 GCA_034659215.1 Pseudomonadota bacterium
TTGCATCATTAATCTCGATACGGGAGGCGACCCGCCAATCAATTTTAGCCCCGCCGGCCAATTGGCTGACCTTACTTTTACAAATGGCGTTTTCGGGCTGACAACTGACGATGGTAAATCGTTGCTCCCGGTTATCTTCAATCGGCAAGCTCAGGATAGACTGCACAAATTTGATCGGGATGCGTCCGGTTGTATCACTCTTTATGCCCTGATGAAATACCGGATAGTAGGGCAGCTCATAATGTAAAGCATAAGCCTTGCCCAGCTTGGCATAATCAGCCAGGCCGAGAAAAAGCAGGCTCTCCTCAAGGCTCTCGTTCTCGACATTTTTCTGCCGTTCTCCGGCATTACGCAGCTCTTTCTCAGAAAGCAGCCGGTTTTTTGTCAAAATTTCGGCCAGCAGGTCGTCAGTCAGCATCAAAATCCTCTTGGAGAGTAACTTAGAGGGTTATCTTATTACATTATTGTATATATGTAAACTAACTTAAAGAGTAAGTCAAGCGCACAAGATTGATCGTTAGAGACTTATTCTACAATTGAAAGATTTCAGCGTTCGTACTGAATTGCCCAAGTTGGGCGTATAATATTATTTTTAATTGTATCAATTTGATAACGAAAATTGACATTTGTAGTTATCGGCGCTATCTTGTAGGGAGAAAATGATTTTTTCAAGGGTTGCGACCAAATTCAGGAGCTAACTATAATGAAATTTCCCTACGGTATCTCTGATTTTAAAAAAATAGCTACAGAAGGCTATTTTTATTGCGACCGAACCGATAAAATTCCCTTACTTGAAGAGACCAATTCTCAACTCTTTATCCGGCCTCGGCGTTTTGGCAAGAGCCTGTTGCTCTCAATGCTGGAAAATTATTATGATGTGGCTAAAACTGATCAGTTTTCTGAAATTTTCGGCCATCTTGCCATCGGCAAAAATCCGACGCCCTTAAGAAATTCTTATTTTATTTTGCGCTGGGATTTTTCCTGTGTTGATACCAGCGGGAGTGCTGACGAATTAAAAAGGGTTCTGTTTGACCATATTAATTCCTGTATAAAAGGTTTTTTGCTCTATTATCGGGATTATAATTTACCGGAAGTAGAGGTAGATCAAAATAATTGTATTAATTCCATAAATTCTTTAATCAGCGCTGTGCGTATGGGGCCATATCCGATCTATCTGCTCATTGATGAATATGACAATTTTGCCAATACCTTAATGATGGGCGAGCAGAGTTCAAGCGTAAATGGGAGATATACAACCATTGTACATGATGAAGGTATTTTAAGAACTCTGTTTAAGGCCGTTAAATCATCTACTTCTAGTACAATGTTTGATCGGGTCTTTATCACCGGCGTCTCACCGGTGGTTTTAAGCGATATTACCAGCGGTTATAATATTGCGGAGAATATCTATTTTAAACCTGGATTTAATGATTTATGCGGTTTTAGAGAAGAGGAAGTGCGTGGCGTTATCGAGCAACTTGTGGTCGAATGTAAATTGGGCGCAGAAAAAGCTGATGATGCTCTTGACTTAATGAAAACTTATTACAACGGCTACCTTTTTGCCGTTGGTCTTGACGAGTACCTCTACAATTCCACATTATGCCTCTATTTTTTTAAACAGTTTCAGGAATCATGTGCATATCCCAGAGAACTGCTGGATGACAACCTTGCGACTGATGAATCCAAACTTGAATATATTGCCCAAATATCGCAAGGGCAGGATCTGCTGGTGAATTTGACCCAAAAAGGTCACGAGGTAGTTATCTCGCAAATCAGCAAACGTTTTGGTGTTAAAGAGATGCTCTCTAACAGCTCCAGAGACAATATCTTTCTTGTCTCATTTCTCTACTATTTCGGGGTGCTGACTCTTGCGGGAGAGAGTAGTGAAGGTGATGTAATCCTTAAAGTCCCAAACCTGGTAATTCAAAGTCTCTATGTAGAACGGGTGCAGAGAATGCTTCTACCCGAGCCCGGTAACCGGGATGATGGTAAATTTGCGGCCAAGCAGGTTTACCAGAAAGGCAACATGCAGCCTTTGTCCGATTTTGTCGAAAACCGGTATTTTACGGTCTTTAAAAATCGTGATTATCGCTGGGCTAATGAATTAACCCTCAAGACTGCATTTTTGACCCTGCTCTATAATGATATCTTGTACATCATGGATTCTGAGCCGGAAATTGATCGCCGGTATGCGGATTTAACCATGATTATCCGGCCGGACAAGCGGCATTTTACAATTTTTGATGTTCTGATTGAGTTTAAGTTTGTCACCTTAAAAGATGTCTGCATTACTGGAGAGCGAGCCAAACAACTATCTGTAGAGGAGTTGCGCGAGCTGCCGGAAATAAAAAAAGCTTTGCTTGAGGGTAAAGAGCAAGCGGCTCTTTATGGTGAAAAACTTGAGGCTAAATACGGCAATCTCCGGCTCAAGAAATTTGTTGTAGCCGCTTTGGGCTTTGAGCGTGTCTGTTTTGAGGAGGTTGAATGAAATTTCCCTACGGTATCTCTGATTTTAAAAAAATAGCTACAGAAGGCTATTTTTATTGCGACCGAACCGATAAAATTCCCTTACTTGAAGAGACCAATTCTCAACTCTTTATCCGGCCTCGGCGTTTTGGCAAGAGCCTGTTGCTCTCAATGCTGGAAAATTATTATGATGTGGCTAAAACTGATCAGT
>JAYEGS010000204.1:0-13050 GCA_034659215.1 Pseudomonadota bacterium
AGGAAGGCTCAATGGAACAGAAAAAACGGGAGGGGTATTTCTAATGGATATTAAGGAGTTCCTCAATCGCGATGAACAAAAAGATCTGCTTCGCTTTCTCACCGCAGGCTCGGATGACGACGGCAAGTCAACCCTTATTGGCCGCCTTTTGTATGACAGTAAGCTGCTTTATGAAGATCAGCTCGCAGCTTTAGAACGGGACAGTAAACGGGTCGGCAGTGTCGGCGGTGAAATTGATTATGCCCTGCTCCTCGACGGTCTCCAGGCCGAGCGTGAACAGGGTATTACGATTGATGTCGCCTATCGCTATTTTTCCACCGCCAAACGCAAATTTATTATTGCCGACACCCCGGGTCACGAACAGTATACCCGCAACATGGTTACCGGAGCCTCCACCGCCAACCTGGCAATTATTCTGGTTGACGCCACAACCGGCGTCATCACTCAGACCCGGCGCCACACTTTTCTCATCTCGCTACTCGGCATCAAGCATGTCATTTTGGCAGTCAATAAGATGGATTTGGTCGATTATCAGGAATCGACATTTAACCGGATTTGCCAGGAGTATCGCGATTTTGTCACCCGCCTGAAGATTCCCGATCTTCATTTTATTCCCCTGTCAGCGCTAAAAGGGGATAATGTAGTGGACAAATCGGAACGTATGGAGTGGTACACGGGCCAGCCTCTGCTTGAGATTTTGGAAACCGTCTATGTGACTTCGGATCGCAACTTTATCGATTTTCGTTACCCGGTTCAGTATGTCTTGCGGCCGGATGCCGGTTTTCGTGGTTTTTCCGGTACCGTGGCCTCGGGAGTTGTTCGACCCGGCGATGAAATCATGGTGCTGCCATCGCGAAAAAAATCCAAGATCAAGGAAATTACAACTTTTGATGGCAACCTTAAAGAGGCTTTTCCGCCCCAGTCAGTGACTTTGACGCTTGAAGATGAGATCGACGTCAGTCGGGGAGAGATGCTGGTTCACCCTAATAATATTCCGCGTACGGCTCGAACCTTTGAGGCGATGCTGGTCTGGATGGATGAAAAACCGATGAATAAAAGCACCGGTTTTTTCCTCAAACACACGACCCGGACGACCCGGGCCACAATTGATCGGGTCAGATATCAAATCGATGTCAACAGCTTACGTAAAAATGAGGCGGATAACCTTGCTCTAAACGAAATCGGGCGAGTTACGATAACTACCGGCCAGCCGCTCTTTTTTGATCCTTACATGAAAAACCATACGACCGGCAGCTTTATCCTGATTGACCCGAT
Organism: Pseudomonadota bacterium; assembly: GCA_034659215.1. Lineage (GTDB taxonomy): Bacteria > Desulfobacterota > Anaeroferrophillalia > Anaeroferrophillales > Tharpellaceae > Tharpella. Next base: position 1,276 of record JAYEGS010000204.1, read on the forward strand.
CACCAATTTCACGACTGCCGTCGGCATGATCATTGACCGCCTGGCGGCGGATGATAAAACAAATGGAAAAATCGAAATTGAGGCAAGCAAAAGCCGGGAAGAGGGAGTTAACAGAGAGGCGGCTTTAAAAAAGATCGTAGCTGAGCAACTGATTGAACATGAGGGCCTGAAATTAAAACCCTACCGCTGCCCGGCGGGCCAGCTGACAATCGGCGTTGGTCGCAATCTGGAGGAGCGGGGTATCACTGAAGAGGAAGCTCTCTACCTGTTGAATAATGATATTTCGGAGTGTATTGAAGACTTGCAAAATATTTTTGTCGATACCGATGCCGATAGTGAGGAATTTGAAACCCTGCCGGAAGCAGTGCAAAGAGTTTTGGTGGATATGCGTTTCAATTTGGGCACCACCGCTTTCAGAAGCTGCAAAAAAATGATCGAGGCGATCAAAGAGAAAAATTTTGCCCAAGCCGCCCTGGAAATGCAGGAATCAAAATGGTTTAAGCAGGTTGGAAGTCGGGGCAAAACTCTGGTTGCGATGATGGAAAAAGAGGCAGGAGAAAAATAAATGCCCGAGTTGCCCGAAGTCGAAACCGTCGCCGCTGCTTTACGCAGCCATCTGCCGGGCAGACGGGTAGCCGGAATCGCAGTACGTTGTGAAAAATTGCGTCGGCCGATGCCGGTTAAGGCTTTACAAAGCCTGGTCAATGAAGCTATATGCGGGGTGCGGCGGCGGGCTAAATACCTGCTAATTGATATGAGTGACGGACAAACTCTGGTCATCCATCTGGGCATGTCCGGCACGTTGCGTTTAGCCGCCAACGGTGAAAACGCCGAGCGCCATGATCATCTCGATTTGCAACTCGACAACGGAAAAGTTCTACGCTTTCGCGATCCGCGTAAATTCGGCTTGGTAATGGTGGTAAAACCGAATGAGCGAGGCGAGATCAAAGAGCTCGGAGAGTTGGCTCCGGAACCTTTAAGCGAGGATTTTACGACCGACTACTTTTACGATCTCAGCCGCAAACGCACCACCGCAGTGAAAAATTTTATTATGGATCAACGCCGAGTCGTAGGTGTTGGTAATATCTACGCCAGCGAAAGCCTTTTTCGGGCGCGAATCCGGCCGACCACTGCGGTTGGCAAACTTGGGAAAGAACGTTGCCGACATCTGGTAGCCGTAACTAGAGAGGTTTTAGCCGAAGCCATCGCCACCGGAGGGACAACCATCTCCGATTTTTACGGAGTTGACGGCAGCGAAGGGGCCTTCGCTCGCGAACTCCAGGTCTACGGCCGCGCCGGTAAACCCTGCATCAAATGCGGTCAACCCATAGAGAAGCTAACTCTGGGCGGCAGATCGACTTTTTACTGTCCACAATGTCAAAAGAAATAACCAAATAAAATATGGAGGTTTTTAATTATGAGCAGGTCATTTTGTCCTATCCAGCAAGAGAGCGCGCTGATTATTGTTGACTATCAGGATGCTATTTTAAACACTTTTGCTCCGGCAATTCGCGAACAGCTGCACAAACAGACGATTTTAACGATTCGCATGGCCCAGCAACTTAAATTGCCGATCATCGTCTTTGAACAGTACCCGCAAGGTTTGGGTGCCACCAATGAAGAGATTAAAACGATCCTGGGTGACGATTACCGGCCGATTGCCAAAAAGGTCTTTTCCGGGGCCGGACTAATTACCGAGCACCTCGAAAAACTCGGCCGGCGGCAACTTCTGATCATCGGTATCGAAACCCATATCTGTGTCATGCAAACTGCCGTTGACCTGCTTGATATCGGCTACTCTATCTTCCTCTTGAGCGACGTCGTCGGCTCCCGCTATACCCATGACTGGAAAGCCGGTTGTGATCTGATCACCCGAGCCGGAGGCTGGCCGACAACCCTGCAAACCGTACTCTACAACTATCTGAATGCAGCCCAAGGCCCTGATTTTAAGGCCATGCTGCCTTATTTAAAGGGCTAAGACAGGCTGATGAATGAAAAATGAAGATTGACATCAGGGGGGCTGTTGAAATTATAAATATCGAAAGCAATGATTTCGGACGAATCAAAGAGTTAACTGACAAATATCGTGATTTGCCGATGGATTTGGCTGATTCTTGCCTGGTCTACCTTGCGGAAAAACTCAACCTCAACACAATCGCAACAATTGATCGCGACTTCACCATTTACCGAATTCATGGAAAAAAGAAATTCAAAATTATTCTCTCTTAGCCCGGCGTAGCCGCAACCAAACAGCTGAATAAAAACCCATAAATTGATAAGTATTTTTTAGTAAGGGTTGAAAAAGAATAAAATGAGTAAAATTAAAGTTAGATATTTCGGCCCAATCCAAAAAGGCTGTCTTGAAAATGATGGTTGGATAGAAATAAGTAAAACGACTATTTTTATTGGTAATCAAGGAAGTGGGAAAAGTACGATTGCCAAATTGATTTCTACTTTCACCTGGATAGAAAAGGCTCTTGTTAGAGGGGACTATAACCAAAAATGGTTTAAACAAAAAAGCAAATTTAAAAATCAATTTTTAAGCTACCATCGTTTAGAAAAATATTTCAGCAGTGACGGATTGCTTGACAATACTGAAATTGAATATATTGGGGATGCGCATCATATAAAATATAAAAAAGGAGAATTATCTATTAGCGAAACTTCAAATGGTAATTATCCACTTCCTCAAATCATGTATGTCCCGGCTGAAAGAAACTTCATCGGTTACGTAAGAAGTCCTAAAGAACTAAAACTTTCATCTGCTTCATTAAAAGAATTTCTGACCGAATTTGACAATGCTAAAAGAGAAATGAAAGGAGCTGTTTCATTACCAATCAATGATGTAGATATAGAATATGATAAATTAAATGATATTTTGAATATAAAAGGAAAAGAGTATAAGGTTAGACTAACTGATGCATCAAGTGGGTTTCAATCCATCGTTCCACTATATCTTGTTTCAAGCTATTTATCTGATTCTGTAAGAAAGCATAGTGAAAGTAAAGAAACAATGAGCACTGAAGAGATGGGCCGCTTTAAAAAAGGGGTTAACGAAATTTGGTCAAATGACAATCTAACTGATGAGCAAAAAAGATTAGCCCTTTCTGAACTTTCTGCGAAATTTAATAAAACTTCTTTTATTAATATCGTAGAAGAGCCTGAACAAAACTTATTCCCGACATCGCAATGGCAATTACTTAAAAGTTTACTTGAATTTAATAATTTGAATACAGGTAATAAATTAATAATGACTACGCATAGCCCCTATATTATCAATTATTTGAGTATTGCGATTCAAGCGGGTTATTTAAAAAATAGAATAAACTCAAATGACTCTTTGTTAAAAAAATTAGATACTATCGTTCCGCTCAAATCGACCATTGATCCAAAGGATGTCTCGGTTTATCAATTGGATGAAAAAAATGGAACTATTTCAAAACTGAGGAGTTACGAAGGAATTCCATCAGATCAAAATTTTCTCAACGAATCATTGGCAGAGGGTAATAATCTGTTTGATTCTTTATTAGAAATTGAACAAGAATTATGAGGGTAGCTTTTTTCAACACAGATTGTACAGAATCCGCCAGAAATAATACCTTTTTTGGTATTTGTGACGATCAAAATGGAACAAAGGCCTACACTGACAGCCAAAATGAAGATAACTGGCTTGCAAAAGTTAAAAACCAAGGTCAAATAGAGATAATATTTACAGCTATTGACAATTGCATTACAATCTTAAAAGAAGGAACTAATGACCAGGAAAGCTCTTGTGATGGTATGTTAACTTTTCAAAACAGTCTTTTCCTTGTAGAATTAAAAAGACAAGGAGCTGGTGGCTGGTTAACAACTGCAACAAAACAATTGAAGAATACCATTAAATTTTTATCTGAGAGTCATGATCTTTCAGAATTTAGATATAAAAAAGCCTATGCCTGCAATAGAAAACACCCTCATTTTACTAAAATTGAACATGAGACAAGGAAAAGGTTTTTTGAAGAAACGAACGGTTTCAGAATTGACGCACAAGCTGAAATAGTTATAAAATAATAGTGAAAACATTGGCTATAACAATATCTGTAAAAGACCTGAACCACCTGAAAGAGTAACCATAATGGATGATGCGATAATTCGAAAAATTAAGACGGTAGTATCCGGTAATTTTGACAAAAGTTTTGACCACTATCAGGCCTTTGAAGAGCGGCACCACTTTTTTGCCGACCTGACCCTGCGTCTGGCGGCGGCCAGTGGTCTTGCCCAAGGGGCCAAGGTGCTTGATGTCGGCTGCGGTAACGGGGCCTCGGCGGCAGTTTTAAGCCGTGAGCTTGAGTGTCGGGTATTAGGCCTTGATCTGTCGCCTAAAATGATTGAACATGGCCGGCAGATGATCAAGGATCCTCGGGTTCGTCTTGAGGTTGGTGATGCGGTCAATCCTCAAGCTGTAATTGGCGAAGGGGAGCAGGATTTTGATGCAGCCCTCTATAACGCCGCCATCTTTATAATTCCGGATGCGGCAAAAAGTATGCAGGCGGCGGCGGCCTGTCTCAAGCCGGGGGGCTCTATAGGTTTCTCTTTTTATCCCCAGATTCTGTCCGAAAACGGCGAAGAGCTCTTTCCTCTAGCCTTTGATCGCTGCAACCTGCCACGTCCCAAAGTCCAGGTCATAACTCGCTACGAAAAAGCTCTTGAGGGCTTGCGACAATGTTGTAAAGAGGTCACGGAAAGTGCTTGGGAAAGACCTTTCTCAGAGGATTTTCTCGTCGATTTTTTCTCGATTCCAGCCCAATCGGCCTCCCTTTTCCCTCGTCTTGACTACGAAGAGCGTCGTCAGCTGGTGCCGAAACTTTTCGCCGCCTTGAAACCTGAAGCGGAAAAAGCCAAAGTTGTCTGGCGTCTTGCCGCAGGGAAAGTTTAAAAAACTTCACTCCACCACAATGTGGGGACTGGCTTTAACGTAAGTACCGGTTATCAAAAACTCGCGTAGTGTCAAACCCTTAATGCAAGCCAATGGTGTCCGGCAGCCTGTCCCCATTTATGAGGGCGAAGCAAAGTTCGCCGCTATCTGCTTTAACTTAAAGGATTTTATTGAAAATGAGTAAAGATGACAACAAAAATAAAGATCTAGCGGTAGTGCTGGTGGTCGGCAAGGATCGTAGCGGAATTGTTGCTCAGATCTCCGATTTCCTCTGGAAAGAGGAGATCAATATTGAAGATATTTCACAAAAAATTATGCAGGATATCTTTGTTATGGCGATGCTGGTTGATCTTGCCGGAGCTCGCAGTGACTTAGGCATTTTGGCCCCGAAATTTGAAAAACTGGGTGAAAAAATCGGTCTCTCGATCCAGATTCAGCATCACCAGATCTTTGAAGCGATGCATCGCGTGTAATGGATAATAAAACATTACCTTCATTAAAGATTGGCGAGGTTGAAATTTTCTGGCTTGACGGCGGTCAGATCAGGCTCGACGGCGGGCCGATGTTCGGGCCGGTGCCCAAGGTTCTCTGGTCTAAGCGAGTTGAAGTCGGAGACGATAACTGTATCGCCATTGACAATTCGGCCTTGCTGTTGCTGACCCCGACGGCAAAGATTATCATCGACAGCGGGATCGGCAACAAACTGACGGCCAAACAAGATGAACATTTCCGGGTACAAAAACCTTGGCGGCTGCCCGAAAGTCTGGCTCAACTGGGACTTAGCGTCAACGATATCGACATCGTTATTCCGACCCATGCCGATTTTGATCATGCCGGTGGTCTGGTTAGTTATGACTCTGCCGGGAAATCTTTTCCAACCTTTCCTCGGGCTCGCCACATCCTGCAGAAAAAGGAGTGGGAGGTTGTTAAAAACCCTGACCGCCGCTCGGCCGCCTCATACTGGCCGGAAAATTTTGTCGGTTTGATTGAGGGTGAAAACCTGGAGATAATTGATGGTGATTATCAGGTAACCCCGGAAGTAAAAATCTTTCTCACCGGCGGTCACACCATCGGCCACCAGGCCATTGAGATTGTCTCCAAAGGAGAAGCGGCGGTTCATTTAGGCGACCTGCTGCCCTCCAAAAACCATCTTCACCCTTTATGGGTCATCGCCTACGATGACTATCCCATGGAAGTTATCGCTTTAAAAGAACGCCTCCTGCCGGAATATGCCAAACGCAACGTCTGGATTCTTTTCTATCATGACACCGAAATCCGGGCCGGCCGGGCAATATTAAGTGATGACCCGGAAGGTGTCAGCTTTAGTGAAACTATAGTTTAGGACTTTAAAATGCCATTAAATGTATCCCTCGAAGAGATTTATGAAACCTATCGGATGACCGAAAAGGAACATTTCGATATTCGCGCCGTGACCTTGGGTATCAATCTGCTGCCCTGCACCTCGGACGACTTTTCCAAGCTCTGTCAACGGGTTGAAAAAAAGATTCTGACAACGGCCCGCCTCTTCGTCAAACGGGCCGAAAAAATTGATGCCCGTTTCGGTATTCCGATCATCAACAAACGCCTGACCATTACCCCGGCCGCCCTGGTACTCTCGGGAGCTTTGACCGGAAATGCCGGCGAAGACCGTGAACGGGTGGTCGCTTTTGCCAAACTCCTGGATCACTGTGCTAATGAGGTGGGGGTCGATTTTCTCGGAGGTTTTGGCGCTTTGAGTGAAAAAGGGATGAGCTATGCCGATCAAACCTTGATCGAGGCCATCCCTGAAGCTCTGGGTTCAACCGAAAAGATCTGTGGCTTTGTCAATCTGGCCAGCAGTAAAGCCGGTATCAATATGCGCGGGGTGGCAAAAATCGGCGGTATTATCAGAGACTTGGCCATAAATAGTGAAAATGCTATCGGGGCGGCCAAATTTGTCGTTTTTGCCAATGCGGTCAGTGATAACCCCTTTATGGCAGGCGGTTTTCACGGAATTCAGGAGGCTGATAATGTTTTGAATGTCGGCATCTCCGGTCCCGGCGTGGTGCGGCGCACGGTCGAGGCCGCGCCCCGCGATCTGGCTCTGGATGAGATCTCCGAAATCATCAAAAAAACCGCTTTCAAGATTACTCGGGCCGGGGAGTTAATTGGCCAGGAGCTGGCCCGCGACTTAGGCGTTCGTTTTGGCTCCCTGGATCTTTCCCTGGCCCCGACAACTGCAGTCGGCGACAGTGTTGGTCGTATTCTTGAGGCGATGGGGCTGGAACGAGTCGGAACCCACGGTTCGACTGCGGCCCTGGCCCTGCTCACTGATGCGGTCAAAAAAGGCGGCCTCATGGCCTCCAGCCGTATCGGCGGTTTGAGCGGTGCCTTTGTTCCGGTCAGCGAGGATGTCGGACTTTCCGAAGCGGTCAAGATCGGAGCTCTGACCATCGATAAACTTGAAGCGATGACCACTGTCTGCTCCGTCGGCCTCGATATGATTCCGGTACCCGGCGACACCAAAACGACCACTATTTCAGCAATTATTGCGGATGAGCTGGCAATCGGCATGATGAACAATAAAACTACAGCCGTGCGCCTGATTCCGGTACCCGGCAAAAAAGCCGGTGAGATGGTCTCTTGGGGCGGTCTCCTCGGCGAAGCCTACATCGTCCCGTTACATAAAGAAAACAGCGACTACTTTATCTGGCGCAAGGGGCAAATTCCGGCCCCGGTGACTAGCTTTAGGAATTAGGATTAAATCATGAACAAAAACAATCGTGGGCAAGGGCAAGATCAGTATCTGATTGATGATTTTAAGCTCGAAGAGAGCTGGCGGATGTTTAAGATTATGGCGGAATTTGTCGAAGGGTTTGAACAGCTCAATAATATTGGGCCGGCGGTCTCGGTTTTTGGTTCAGCCCGCACCAGCCCGGAACATCAGGACTACCGCCAAGCTGTCTATCTCGGTAATCTGTTGGCCAAATCCGATATTACAGTAATTACCGGCGGCGGGCCCGGCATCATGGAGGCGGCCAATCGGGGAGCCAAAGAGGCGGGAGGCCGGTCGATCGGCCTCAATATTACCCTGCCTATGGAACAGAAACCCAATGATTATGCAACCGAGCTGGTCTCTTTTAAATATTTCTTCGTCCGCAAGGTGATGTTAATCAAGTATGCCCGCGCCTTTGTCGTCTTTCCCGGAGGTTTCGGCACGCTGGATGAGATGTTTGAAGCTGTGACCTTGATTCAGACCAACAAGATCAAACCTTTCCCGATTATCCTCTACGGTTCTCACTTCTGGCGCAACCTGAGTGATTGGTTCCGCGACGATCTGGTCAGCACCGGCCTCGTTGCCGAAAAAGATCTTGAGCTCTTTACCATATGCGATGACGTTGAAGAGGTGGTCTCTCTGGTCAAGGAGTGCCTGAAGGATGATCCCGATTGCGAATTTAGGGAAGCAGGAGTCACTACTTAAGAGTAATCTTATGCTCCATTAAAGAAACTTGGCTGATTTTTGCCTCAATTACTTTCTGTTCACCAAAAAGGTTTTCCAGCACAACTTTTTCACCTTCCGGTTTGACGATAAAAACTCCTTCCATAACCAAGGCTTCATGATCATCCCGTTTTATATAAGCATTTAGTTCACACATCTGTCTTCATCTCCTCATTAATTAAAGGGATCAGATTGTCGATCAAGACCGGCAGGTGATCTTTCTGCACACCAACCACGGTCAAATTTTCCTGAGTTAAAGGGATAAGAAATTTTTTTGCCGGGCCGGTAGCGATGGCCTCGGCCATTGCCGGCGTCAACTCGCCCATCATGGCATGAGCCATGACCACGGAGATGGTACCAATAATAATTTCAACCCGAGCCACCGAACGGATAATCGCATTCTCGCCGGTAGCCCCACGATTGGCCCGGGCTTTCATCATCGCCGCCGTCGCGATCGCATTGCTGCCTAAGGCCCAGATTTCAACCTTTTCCCCATATTCGTCTTTCAGGCGCCGAATAATAGCACTACCGATCCCGCCGCCCTGACCATCAATTACTGCGATACGCATAAGCGAGCCTCATTTATTTACTAGTCATACGTTTTATTTTCCTTATACTATTCCAGAGTTCCACTTTTCGCAAGCGTAAAAGAGCTTGTGCGTGGATTTGCCCCTTGACAAGCGGGTTTTGAGTGTTATCTTAGGGGAAGTCACAAAAAAACAGCGGGTTTATGGCGAATCAGATAATGAACTCGTATTTTTTTACCCTAATTTTAACACTTGCTTTACGAGGATGAGGATCTACAATGAGCGAAAATTGTGCAGATGGAGCAACCTGCGGCAGTTGCAGCAGTTCAGACAGTTGTTCAGCCGAGGATAAACAGAAACGAGAAGAAGAGGTTTTACAAGCCCGCCTCACAAATATCAAACACCGCCTGGTTGTCATGAGCGGTAAAGGCGGCGTTGGTAAAAGTACGGTTGCCGTCAGTGTGGCCGTCAGCCTGGCTCAAAAGGGCTACAAGGTCGGACTGCTTGATGCCGACATCCATGGCCCCAATATCCCGAAAATGTTGGGCCTTGACAGTAAGCGTCTGCAAGCCAGTGAAGGCGGAATTATTCCGGAACCGGCAATGGAGAACCTGAACGTCGTTTCGATGGCGTTCCTGCTCGACAACCCCGACAATCCGGTAGTCTGGCGCGGCCCGCTGAAACATACGGTTATCCGTCAGTTCGTCGCCGATGTCCAATGGGGAGAACTTGATTACCTGATCATCGACCTGCCGCCGGGAACCGGCGATGAACCTTTGAGTGTCGCCCAAGTTATAAAACCGATGGACGGCAGCATAATCGTCACCACACCACAAGATGTGGCTCTCCTCGATTCCCGCAAATCGGTAGTCTTCAGTCAGCAGATTGAGGTTCCGGTTATCGGTATCGTCGAGAACATGAGCGGCTTTAGCTGCCCTCACTGCGGCGAGACCATAGATCTCTTTAAACAGGGCGGCGGCCGCAAAGCGGCTGAAGATCTCAAGGTTCCTTTTTTAGGAGCCGTACCGCTTGATCCCCAAGTCGTAGTTCAAGGTGATGCGGGCAAACCTTTTGTTACAGCTTTTCCTGAAACCGCCGCAGCCGCAGCCTTTACTGAAATAACGGATAATATTGAAGAGGCCGTAAAAAATAAATAATTTCAATTTGTTTTTTTTATAAAAAGGGCCTATACTGTAGGAACGTTGTCAGTTAAAAATAAAAACTGCTCTACTACAGGAGGTAGCTTAATGAAAACTTTAGAATGTATTGCTCAACGACGTAGTGTCAGAAAATTTACCGATCAAGAGGTCAGCAACGAGCAACTCCAAGAACTTATGCAGGCCGCTCGTTACGCTCCTTCCTGGGCTAACACCCAGTGCTGGGAGTTCATTATTGTCCGTGATGTTGCGACTAAAGAGAAACTGGCCGCAACCCTGCCCGAAGGCAACCCGGCTCGTAAAGCTGCGTTAAGTGCTCCGGTGCTTCTGGTCGCCTGTGGCAAACTCGGTACTTCCGGTTTCTATAAAGGTGAAGTGGCAACCAGTAAAGGTGATAACTGGTATCTTTATGATGTTGGTTTAGCCACCCAGAATATCTCGCTGGCGGCCCACGACTTGGGTTTAGGCTCGGTTATCTTAGGACTTTTTGATGCCGATGCGGCGGGCAAGATTCTCAACCTGCCCGATTCGGTCAAAGTTGTCTCGATGATGCCGCTCGGGGTTCCGGCCAAAGAGAGCAAAGCCCCGCCGCGCAAACCGTTGTGTGAATTTGTCTTCAGCAACAAATATGAAACGGCCTGGGTCTCCGAAGGTGAACAGAACCTCTGCTTCATCGAAGACGCTATGTAGTTTGTACCCCAAGGGCACTTCCTGCGGGGCGTAAAATAAGATAAACGGCCAATTTCGGCCAGTTCGAAAAAAGCACCGCTTTAAATTTACTGAGCGGGGCTTTTTTCGGAAACAAAAGTTAGTTCAACATAAGAACATCAGGAGGAACAAACAATGAAAAAGATTGCATTAGCGGCCGATGATATGCTCGGCCTCGATGGTGAAATGAGTATGCATTTTGGCCGCTGCCCGTCATACCTTGTGGCTATGGTTGAAGAAGATGGCAACATAGCCTCAACCGAGGTTGTCGAAAATCCATATTTTAAAAAACATACCCCGGGTGAAGTACCGCGTTTTATCAGCTCACTTGAAGTTAATATTATGATTGCCGGCGGCATGGGGCCGAAAGCAATTGATATGTTTAATGATTTCGGGATCGAAGTGGTCACCGGCGTCGGCGGCAAAGTCGGCAATGTCCTGCAGGCTTATCTTAATGGTGAAATCTCCGGTGCCGCCGGGTGCAACCATGGCCACGATCACAGCCAGGGAGGACGTTAATTATGAAAGTTGCTATCAGTGTCACCAAAGCCGGCGCAGGTGCCGGTCTCGAAATGCGTTTTGGTCGCTGTCCCTATTTTACCGTCTATAACAGTGAAACTAAAGAGTACGAGTGGTTTGAAAACGCCGGTATCAAAGCCGCATCAGGCGCCGGAACCGGAGCTGCACAAGCTCTTCTTGATCGTGGCGTCGATGTTGTCGTCAGCGGCCAGTTCGGCCCCAAAGCAGCCCAAGTTCTAGGAGCGGCTAACATCAAAATGCTGCTCGGAGCAGCCGAGTTGCCGGTTGCCGAAGTAATCAGCAAATGGCAGGCGAATGAGCTTAAAGAGTACGCTATTCAAAAATTTTAGGAGGGAATTATGCCTGGATTAAATGGAAAAGGGCCGCAAAATGAAGGTCCGATGAGTGGTCGAGGGCTGGGCAATTGTCGCCCGGCAAACAGTAATGACCAACAAAATGATCAATTAAGAA
>JAYEGS010000205.1:0-2670 GCA_034659215.1 Pseudomonadota bacterium
TTTAAGTTTTCCTGGTGATTATAGCAAAGAGGTCACACCCGTTCCCATCCCGAACACGGAAGTTAAGCTCTTTAGCGCTGATGATACTGCATTTTTGTGGGAAAGTAGGTCGTCGCCAGGAATTTAAATACTCTAGCCCCAATGGTTTTTTGACTGTTGGGGCTTTTTTTTGCTTTGAAAAGTAACTAGTTAAGTAGGGGACGTTGTTTACATTTTGCCATTTCAAGTTCATGTAAATGTCAAAATAACAACAACGTCCCCCTGTTGCTTTATTGCTTTAGCTCTTTTGAACGGAACGGTAATAGAAACCTTTTCTGGCCATGAGTTCGGCATGATTACCGGCCTCGGTGATGCGGCCGTCGATCAGAACCAGGATGTGGTCGGCTGTCATCGCCGAGCGCAGACGGTGGGCGATGGTAATTGAGGCGCGATTTTCTTTGAGGGCTGCGATTGCCTGGCGGATTTTTTCTTCTGCTTCCGTATCAACATATGAGGTTGCCTCATCAAAAATAATCAGATCAGGTTGATGGGCGAGGGCCCGGGCGATTGAAACCAGTTGCCGCTCGCCGCTGGAAAGTGAGGCACCTCCCTGACTGACCCTGGTATCCAGACCTTGCGGCAGTCGGCTTACAACCTCACCAAGATGAGCCTGCCTGATAATATTTTGCATCTCTTCAGAATCTATTTTTTCACAATCCGGCGGTAGAATGTTCTCCCTGAGAGTTCCTGAGAAAAGATAGGGGTCTTGACTGACGACCGCCATGTGACGGCGCAAGGCCAAGGGATTGATTTGAGTAAGCGGGATTCCGTTAACTGAAATCTGACCCTCCTGGGGTTCGTAGAATCTGGCGATCAGATTGATCAGAGAAGTTTTTCCACTGCCGGTCGGCCCGACAATGGCCAGCGTCTGCCCGCGTTGCAAGGTAAAGGAAATTCCTCGAAGCAGGGGTTCATCAGGCAGATATGAGAAAGCAACATTTGCAAAAGTCAGGGTTTCGATCCGCGTAATGTCTGAACCCTCATCGGCGGCTTCGGGCTGTTGATCGAGAATTTCCGCCAGACGCTCGCCTGAAGAGAGAGAGTTTTGCAGAATGTTGTGTTTCTCGGCTATATCGCGAAGCGGGCGAAAAAACATTTTGCTGTAGGATATAAAGGCAATCAGGGTTCCCAGGGTCATTGATTGAGAGAGTACCCGACTCCCGCCGTAATAGATGATCAGGGCTAAAGCGGTTGAACTTAGAATATCCAGCAGTGGCATGAAAAGGCCGAACAGCTTGATCTGATGGAGACCGGCGAGAAAATTTTCATGGTTTAGATTTTTGAAATCGTCGATAACATCTTTTTCTCTGGTGAAGAGTTGAATCTCTTTGATACCGCTGACCGCCTCCGAAAAACGTGAATTAATCTCCGCCGTTTGCACCCGCAAACGTCTGAAGACATCGCGGGATTTCCGGGAAAATATCCTTACCGTAAAAGCCAGAAGAGGGCCGATCAGAAACAGGATCAAAGCTAAAGCCGGATCCATCACCAGTAAAATAATGATAATGCCGATTATTGTCAGGACATCCCTGAGCGCAAAAGTGATGATTGTTGTAAACATCTCCTGCATATTCTGGATATCGTTGGTTACCCGGGTCACCAGGCGACCGACCGGGTTTCTGGAAAAATAGGCGATTGGCAGACTTTGGATATGAGCGTAAATCTTAAGCCTGAGATCATGCATCATGCGTTGTCCGGCAAGTTCCATGATCAGCACCTGAATAAGACTGAAGGCAAAGCGGGCCAAAGCGAGTATCATCAGCAGAAAACCCGCCCGCAAAGCTCCTGCCAGACGGGGCTGAACTGTTTGAGTCTCGGCGTCAGGTCGGGAAATTTGTCGCGATAGCGGTGACTCTTGGGAGTGTGACGGTACGATATAACGATCTACTGCCATTTTTGTGACCCAGGGTACAGCCAGATCTAAACCGGCGAGGAAAAGCATTAGTAAAACCGAGAGGAGCAAAGGCATAAACTGGGCTCTGAGCAGAGGCAGAAACCTTTGCAAAATATGCAGATCCTTCTGTTCCCGCAGTTCTTTTTCTTGAACCGTACGTTGCGTAGACATAGATTTTTATCCGGAGATTACCGCTTGCATGGCTTCGGCACCAGCATAGTAGGGGTTGTGGTTAATTAGGTCAGCATGACTTCCCTGGGCGATAAGTACTCCATCTTTTAACACAAAAATACGTTCGGCATTACGAAAGACAGAAAAACGGTGGGAAGTAACAATAACTGTCCGCTCCGTTGCCAATTGCTCGATAACAGCAGTCAAAGCGGCTGCGGTTTCCATGTCGACCTGGCTGATGGGGTCATCGAGAATCATAATCGGTGCATTTTTGAGAAATGCACGGGCAAGAGCAACCCTCTGTTTCTGACCCCCGGAAAGCATGACCCCTTTTTCTCCGATAACCGTTTCCACTCCCTGAGGTAAAGTCGCAACTGTTGTTGCCAGCTGAGCCTGTTTCAGCACTCGTTCGATATCGGCGCTTTGCGCTTGCGGGTGTCCGAATTTAAGATTTTCCAGAAGGGTTCCGGAGAACAGAAAAGGCTCCTGCGGAACCACGGCAATTGCCTTACGTAGAGTCCGACATTCAAGTTTGCGTAAATTGGCACCATCCAGACATATCTGCC
>JAYEGS010000206.1:0-2665 GCA_034659215.1 Pseudomonadota bacterium
TAACGGGGTCACATCTTGACAAATGGCGTGTTAAAACCGAGATTATATACAAATCTTACGGCCGCCAAGTGTCAAGAAATGACCCCAGCCGAGACAGGTCGAACAAAATTATGAAACAGACAAAAGTTTTCATCATTCTGCTTTTTTCACTACTTTTTATCACTCCGTCTCAGGCTCGGGAGGTTGTTGATCTGGCTGGACGCACGGTTAAGGTGCCGGAGCAGGTTGAGCGGATCGTGGCTTTGGGGCCGGGGAGTTTGCGCCTGGTGGTTTATCTTCAAGCCACCGGCAACGTGGTCGGTATTGAAACACTTGAGACCAAACCCTTACCGCCCTTCTTTCGCCCCTATTCAAGCGTCAGCGCTGAACAGATTGCTCATCTGCCGCAAGTCGGCAGCGGCGGCCCCGGCAAATTGCCGAACCTCGAAGCCCTGCTCACCTGCCGGGCTCAAGTAATCTTCAGTATCGGTCTTGATCGCGGCCAGGTCGAAAATCTCCAGGCCAAAACCGGAATCCCAACCATCATCTTGAGCTATGGCAAACTCGGAGTTTGGCGAGAGGAAGCGCTGCAATCGCTCAGACTGATGGGAGAAATCCTTAATCGACAAGCCCGCGCCCATGAGATTGCGCTCTATCTGGAAAAGGCTCAAAAAGAGCTCCGCGAGAAAACGGCGGCAGCCCGAAGCTCTTCCCCAACCGTCTATTTCGGCGGCCTCGCTTACAAAGGTATCCGCGGGCTGGAGAGCACCGAAGAGGGCTATTTCCCCGGCAAGCTGGTTAAAGCCCACAATGTTGCCGGCGACAACCCGGCAAAAGGGCATCTCTTTATCGATAAAGAGAGACTTCTGCAGTGGAATCCTGAAGTAATTTTTCTCGACTACAGCAGCAATCATCTGGTCAGTCGAGAATATCTGGAAAACATAAGTTTTTATCAACTGCTGCAAGCAGTCAAACAAAAACGGGTCTATTCAGTACTCCCCTACAACCAGTACAACACCAACCTTGAAAGCGCCCTGGCTAATGCCTACTACATCGGCAACCAACTCTATCCGAAAAGTTTCGGCACCCTCGCCGTAACCACCAAGATTGCTGAAATTTTCGATTTTTTTCTCGGCTTGAAAATTGATACGGAAACACTGCCGGCCTACCAACCATTTTGCGTCAAAAGCCTGGCTCGTCGCTAATGGTAGAGGCTGAAAAAAATCCGACTACTATATCCGCGTACCGGAAACGGCTTCTATGGCGTAACTGGGGAGGTTTGCTCCTCCTTTTGAGCCTGTTCATCCTCTTTCTGTTCTCACTCAAGATCGGCACCTATGAGATATCCTGGTCAATGCTGACCAATATCTTAAGCGGCGACAACGGCGACCCCCTGTTGGCCCATGTCATCCGCCAAATCCGCCTGCCGCGAGCCTGTGCGGCCCTGGTCGCCGGAGCCGCCCTCGGCTGCGGCGGGGCGGCCATGCAAAATGTTTTACGCAATCCCTTAGCCTCGCCCTTTACACTGGGGGTTTCGCAAGGGGCCGCCTGCGGAGCTGCTTTTGCAATTATTGTTTTAGGGGCCGGGCTACCGACAGCCGACAGTCTGGTGCCCCCCGCTTTCGCCCCCTATATCATTGTCCTCGCCGCTTTTGGCGGAGCCCTCTTAACCGTCACGGTTCTGACCCTGCTCGCCTTTTTTCGTGATATCAGCCCCGAATCCCTGATTCTGACCGGGGTTGCCTTAAGCGCTTTTTTTGGCGCCGTGACCATGCTTTTACAATATTTCGCCAGCGATATCGAAGTCGCCGGTACCGTTTTTTGGACCTTTGGCGACCTCGGTAAAGCCCGCTGGCGCGATCTTTTCCTCATGCTCGTCCTGCTCTTGCCGACACTCTTCTATCTCTGGCGCCAGGG
Organism: Pseudomonadota bacterium; assembly: GCA_034659215.1. Classification (GTDB taxonomy): domain Bacteria; phylum Desulfobacterota; class Anaeroferrophillalia; order Anaeroferrophillales; family Tharpellaceae; genus Tharpella. The sequence continues at coordinate 1,897 of JAYEGS010000206.1, forward strand.
CTGGAGTTTTAATGCCCTGCTTTGGGGTAATGAAACCGCCGCAAGTCTCGGGGTTCAAGTCAACCGCCTACGCCTCATAACCCTGATTATTACGGCCCTGTTGGCCGCCGTAACCATCGCTTTTTTAGGTATTATCGGATTCGTCGGCCTCATCGCCCCGCATTTGATGCGCCCTCTGGTCGGGCAGGATTACCGCTATTTAATCCCCTATTCGGCCCTCGCCGGAGCCGTTCTCCTGCTCTTTGCCGATCTTGCCGCCAGAGTAGTCATGGCCCCGGTCGTCCTGCCGGTCGGCATCCTGACCTCTTTTGCCGGGGCCCCGCTTTTCATCTATTTGATTGCCCGTAACCGGAAGAACCAACAATGAGCATTAAAGTCCAAAACATCAACTTCGCTTACCCCAAAACCGAGGTGCTCAAAGATATCTCTTTCGCCCTGCAACCCGGTACTCTGGCGGTTATCATGGGCACCAACGGCTCCGGCAAATCGACCCTTTTAAAAATTATTAATCGACTTATCGAACCCCAATCCGGAACCATATTTATTGCCGGCGATGATTATCGTAAACTTACCCGCCACGAACTCGCCCGCCACTGTGGTTACATGCCGCAAAAATCGGCTGCCGTTCACTGCACGGTTTTTGAAGCCGTCCTCCTCGGCCGCCAGGCCCTCAACCCGGAACGTCTTGAAGCCAAAAAAGGACTGCAACAGGTCGATGAAATCCTTAAGCTGATCCACCTCGACCATCTTTCCGACCGTTTCACTAATG
>JAYEGS010000207.1:0-2657 GCA_034659215.1 Pseudomonadota bacterium
ATCTGGAAATCGTCGAACACCTTGGTTCCGGGGTTCCGCACATTTTCAAAGCCTATGATCGTGACGCATTTGAACTTCGCGACAGCTTTATCCGGAGTTAGGGGACGTTGTTGCTTTGAGGTCGGTTAAAATGTTTGGGGGATGGACTTGAATCTAAGGCTATTTAGGGACGTTGTTGCTTTAATGCTGAAGATTTGCTGAATTGTTCAGGAACCGAGAATAATAACCTTGCGCAATCTTCATAGAATCAGTTTATACAGGACTCAAATTGATCATCTACCTTGATGAATCCGGGGATCTCGGGTTCGATTTTTCAAAGCCTAAAACCTCACGAAAATTTGTTATAACGTTATTGGTTTGCAATGGAGCCGACAGTGTTGATGGCTTCAGGAAGGCTGTTCGTCGAACGCTTAAAAATAAACTGGAACAGGGTTAAGGGACGTTGTTGCTTTATTGCTTTGTTGGGTCTCGGTCAGCATATTCAAAATGTTTATGATGACGGAGAATTGGTGCCGGAAAGGGCAGGGGGAGAATCGAAGAAAAAGGCTCCGGTTCGCAAAAGGGGAAACAAGAACCCTCATTAAACGGAGTTTTTGAACTGCGAATGAACGCAATGTGAGGGATGTGTTGAGAGTTGAAAAGCTGAGAATCTTTATCAGTTTGGTTCAGAGGGAACTTGAAACTGAGCGGGTGGCCGTGGCAGGTTGGGTGTCGGCCGATCCTCAACTGTTCGAACTGTGTGAAGTGGTGTCGGCAACTTTGGCCGCTGCGGTCTGGCAGAAAAAAGGTGGTATGATCAATCTGCGTCATACCTACGGTTCATATCTCTTTATCAACTCATATAACCAGTTGACGGATGAGGCGAAAGTTTTGCGGCTTAGGTTTGTTAATGGCATTCGTATCATTCGGGGTTCACTGGTTATTCTATGAAACACGAAAATACACGAAAGCATATTGGTGCCACAGAACACGCGGAAAACGCAGATGTGGAACAGAGAAAACGACGAGATAACGGTAAGCATAAAGGTGTGATTATGCCGGTACCCGAGACTTCTGTTAAGCTTCCACAGGACTACGCGTCTTTTTTGCAAGGTATTAAGAAACGGATTCAAATCGAACGCCTCAAAGCGGTTCTTTCAGCCAACGCCGTGCAAATCCTGATGTATTGGGATATGGGTAACGATATTATTCAGAAGCAAAAGAATGCTGGTTGGGGCGCAAAGGTCATTGATCGTTTGTCAGCAGATTTGAAAGAGGCCTTTCCGGAAATGAACGGTTTTTCGGCTCGTAACCTTAAATACATGAGCAAATTTGCGAAAGCCTGGCCGGATCGTGAAATAGTGCAGCGGGTTGCTGCACAAATTCCATGGCGCAATAATCAGGCTCTGTTGGATAAGATAAAGGAACCCGAGCTACGTATTTGGTATGCAGAGCAAAATAGCATTAACGGTTGGAGTCGGGATATACTTGCAATCCAGATAGAAACAGCTCTTCACAAGCGAATCGGGCAGACAGCCAACAATTTTGAAGTGACACTTCCCCCTGATGACTCGGATATGGCGAATCAGATTTTTAAAGACCCTTATCTTTTTGATTTTCTCGGCACAGCTGAAGTTCGTTTGGAAGCTGAATTAGAACAAAAATTGGTTGCTCATCTGGAGAAATTTCTTCTGGAATTGGGACAAGGGTTTGCCTTTGTCGGGCGTCAAGTCCACATGGAAGTCGGCGGTGACGATTTCTACATCGACCTACTATTTTATCATCTGAAATTGCGCTGTTATGTGGTGGTGGAACTGAAAGCAGGTAAATTTTGTCCTGGCCATGTCAGCCAACTCACCATGTATATGAATATTGTCGATGATATGTTACGTCACCCCGATGATAAACCAACTATTGGTCTATTGTTGGTAAAAGAAAAAAATCATACCGTAGCCAAATACGCTCTTGCGGGCAATACGAAGCCTATTGGCGTAGCGGAGTGGGAACAACAGATTACCGATTCCCTGCCGGAAAACCTAAGGCCAAGTTTGCCTTCCATCGATGAAATTGAAAGAGAATTGGATCAGGAAGAGCACTATGAGAAATAATGCCTGTGTTTACCTGTGTCCACTGCGGGCCCAAATAACTTTTTAAGGGGAATTCCGGGGACAGGATACTTAACTGGTCGGCGTGATTTGGCGGAGTTGCCGGGTCGTTGTTGCTTTATTGCTTTAACACCTTAAATCTTAAAGATTGGGGACTTGTTGTTATCGATGGTAAACTGAAATTAACCATAAAATAACCTTGCAAATTCTCCACGCTGTGGTAATGTTGCACATATGATTGAACGTCGATTACATAACAAGCTGAATGCGCTACTGGATAAAAATCCTGCGGTGGTGCTGGTCGGGCCAAGACAAGCGGGCAAAACAACCTTGGCGCTTGAGATTGTTTCCGCGCGAAACGCCTTGTATCTTGACCTTGAAAGCCCAAGAGATCTGGCGAAACTGAGCGACATCGAACAATTTTGTCTGGCCAATGTCGATAAACTGTTGGTTCTTGATGAAGTTCAACGTATCCCCGAGCTTTTTGCTCCTTTGCGAAGTATTATTGATCAACGTCGTAGAAGCGGGCAGAAATATGGCCAGTTCCTATTGTTGGGATCGGCATCTATTGAG
>JAYEGS010000208.1:0-12759 GCA_034659215.1 Pseudomonadota bacterium
GAGAATTTATGTTCTTCATTTTAATCAGAATAATTATGATAAACCGATAGTCTACCAGCTTATCAAGAATTACGATCTGGTGGTAAATATCTTACGGGCCGTGATCTTACCGCGCAAAGAGAGCTACTTGGTTCTTGAGATAATCGGTGATGAAGTACTGATCGAGCAAGGTTTGACCTTTCTCAAGGAGAGTGGGGTCGAGGCTGAATCAATCAGAAAAAGTGTCAAACGAAATGAGGATATTTGTACTAGTTGCGGAGCCTGTACGGCAATTTGTCCGACCGGAGCTCTCTATATTGAAAGGCCTTCGATGAAGGTTCTTTTCGCACCGGAAAACTGCAGTGCCTGCGGTCTCTGTGTTAATGTCTGCCCGCCTCGGGCAATGGAGGTAAACTTTTGAAGCTTTCTACTAAAGGTCGTTATTCAGTTCGGGCCATGGTCTCTTTGGGTATTCTCTCAAGCACTCATGAGGGGCCGATATCGCTCAAGGATATCAGTAAAGTCGAAGGAATCTCAGTCAGTTATCTGGAGCAGCTCTTTGTCCATTTGCGCCGTTCCGGGCTGGTTAAGAGTGTCCGGGGGCCGGGGGGAGGCTATCTTTTTGCCCGTGATCCCGAGTCTATCTATCTTGATGAGATTATGTCAGTCGTAAAGGAGTCAATAAACCCGGTCGATTGTAAGAGTTGTGAGAATTATGATGAGGCGGCTTGTGCTGCCGGCGATTTGCGCAATGCCTGTTGCGTTACACGACCCATGTGGGAAGAACTGGATGAAAAAATCGGCTCTTATTTGAGCTCGATCTCTCTGGCCGATCTGCTAAAAGAGAAGAAAAGCTTATAGCGTTGTCAGCAAATTCTGGGGACATAACCCGATTCTCCGAAGGAAATCGGGATTGTGTACCCTGAATTTGCACATCTGAGCATATCCTCTTATCATCATTATCAGCCGGCACTCTTGCCGGCCTTTTTACGTTTACGGACTTAAGAAAAAATGGTTAGTGAAAAGATCTATTTTGATTACAACGCAACCACTCCAATCGATCCTCAGGTTCTTGAAGAGATGGCAAATGTGGCCCGTGATACTTTTGGTAATCCTTCCAGCAGTCATTGTTTCGGGCGGCCGGCGGCAGAGATTGTTAAACGCTCCCGGCAGCAGGTGGCGACTCTTCTGCGGGCCCAGGCGGAAGAGATCTGTTTTACTGCCGGAGGGACGGAGAGTGATAATCTGGCCCTGAAAGGGGTGGTCTTGCCTTATCTGGCCCAAGGTCGTAAAGCGCATCTGATTATCTCGGCGGTTGAACATCCGGCGGTGGCCGAAAGTTGTCGTTACCTTGAAAGTTTGGGGGCGGTAATTACGCGTCTCCCGGTAGCTGAAGACGGCACTCTGACGGCGGCTCAGGTTAGCGCTGCCTTTCGTGATGATACCGTGCTTGTCTCTTTGATGCTCGCCAATAATGAGACTGGAGTGCTTTTTCCGATCTCCGAGATTGCAGCACTAACCAGAGCTCAAGGTATTCTTCTGCACACTGATGCGGTTCAGGCTTTAGGTAAAGTTGAGATTGATGTGAAGGCTTTGGGGGTCGATCTGCTCTCACTTTCCGGTCATAAGGTCTATGCTCCTAAAGGCGTTGGCGCTTTGTGGCTGCGTTCCGGGGTCGAACTTGAACCTTTGCTCCATGGCGGCGGTCAGGAAAACGGCCTGCGCTGTGGCACTGAAAATCTTATCGGTATGGCCGGTCTCGGAGTTGCTTGTGAACTTTTGACTACCGGTATGGTCGATGAGGGGCGTCGAGTGGTGGGATTGAGGGATCGTCTTGAGGCCGGATTAGCGGCAGCGCTTGATCAACAACTGATATTTCACGGTCATCGCCGACTTCGGGTTCCTAATACTATCTCTTTAAGTGTCCCCTATATTGATGGGGAGTCGCTGCTGGCTCATCTTGATCTTGAAGATATCGCGGTTTCCGCCGGCTCCGCCTGTTCCAGTGGCGAACATCAGGGTTCTCCGGTGCTTCGGGCGATGGGGGTAAGTTCCGATCTCGCCCAAGGCTCGCTGCGCATCAGTCTCGGCCGCTGGAGTACCAAGGCCGAGGTTGATAGCTTCATCGAAAAATTTACCGCCATTGTCCGCCGTTTGTGGGCTATTTCACCTCTTTATTCCAAAAAGTAGTAAAAATGAAAAGTTAATGGCCGGTTTTTTTATTCATACCAGTAACCGTCTGGAAGAGTTGGCGCGGGTGTTGGCGGCTTTTTTAGTTGAGAAAAAGTCGACCGGGGTTTTGGAGCCCGAGGTGGTGGTGGTTCCAAGTCGTGGGCTTGAGCGGTGGTTGAAACTCTATCTGGCGCGAAGCAATGGGGTTTCGGCAAATCTTGACTTTCCTTTTCCTCAGGCTTTTCTTAATCAAGCGGTTTTTGCTGATCTGCGCCATCGAATTGATCCGACTATAGCCGTCAATCCTTTTGCTCAGGAGGTTATGGCCTGGAAAATCTTCTTTGCCCTTGAACGGGGAGGGGGGCAAGTCTCAGGCTTGGTGCCGGAACTTGATACCTATCTGACCAAGACCGGGGATGAACTCTCCCGTTATCACCTGGCCCTGGCGTTGGCCGATCTTTTTGATCGTTACCTGCTCTCCCGGCCGGAACTGATTCGAGCCTGGGAGCGGGGGGCTAATCCGCTTAATCAATTTGCCGCATCGCGTTGGCAGAAGGAGCTCTGGCAAAGTTTAAGCCGGGGACAAGCCCAGGTTCATTTTGCAGCCCTGCATGAACTAGCCAATCAGATGATCTACCCCGAATTTTTTCCTGAGCCGACCCCGTTTTCTCTTAAAGAGTTAAGCTCCGCTTTACCCTCCCGTCTTTTTCTTTTTGGTTTTGCCGCCCTGCCCTTTACCTATTTTGATCTTTTCAAGGGGCTTTCACGTTTGACCGAGGTTCATCTTCTTTATTGTAATCCTTGTGCTGAGTATTGGGGAGATCAATATCAGGCGGGCGGGGGGGGACGCCGCGCCAAGGCGGTTTCGCCGGCTGTTGGTGAGTTGCCGGATTCGTCTGTCGGGCACCCTCTATTGGCTTCCTGGGGTCGTTTGGGCCGGGCCTTTTTTGATCTGGCCGCAACTTTAGAGGTCGATCAGTACAATGAACATTTTGTGGCTCCTGAAGAGAACTCCCTGCTTGCCCATCTGCAACGCCAAATTCTCTTTTTAGAACCTCCGGCGAGGCCGGTAAGGTTGAATGATGCTGATCACTCACTGCAGATTCACCGCTGTCATGGGCGTCGGCGTGAAGTCGAAATTCTTTATGATAATATTTTGGCTGCTCTTGACCGCGACCCGGAGCTGGAGCCTGATGATATCCTGGTCATGGCTCCGGATATTGCTCTTTATGAGCCCTATATCGAAGCTCTTTTTGCGCATCGGCGACCGCTGTCCGGGCGTCCGCGCTTGGCGGTTTCGCTGGTCAGCTCAAACTCAGCCCTTAAATTACCGGTGATTAGAGCTCTGTTTGATCTTTTGCGGCTGACCCGAAGTCGTTATCGTTTAAGTGAAGTTTTTGATCTCTTTAGTCAGGATGTGGTTTGCCGTCGTTTTTCGGTCAGCGAACCGGGTCTCGAAATGCTTGCGGATTGGTTGCAAAAAGCGGGAGTCAACTGGGGGCTTGACCGTGATTTTCGGCAAGAGACCGTTGGTGTCGGTTTTTCCGAACACTCTTTTTCCTGGGGCCTGGATCGACTTTTGGCCGGTTATGGCCTTTCCGGCAATAGTCTTAGCGGCAGAGGTACGGACGGTTCAGGGGCGGCGGAAACGGAAATTTGGCCGCAGGGCGAAAACGGATTTATGCCGCTGCCCGGTATCGAAGGCTCGGAAGCCCTGATTTTAGGCTCTTTTTCTGCATTTATTGCGGCGTTGCATGCGGCCCGCCAGCGCTTGCGCCAAGCTTTACCGGCAAGTCGGTGGCGGGTGGAGTTAAATCGCTTGCTCGATGATTTTATTTTGCCGTCGGCCGCTGATGATGGTGGTTTGGCCCAATTGCGTCAGGCTTTTGCCACGCTTGATCAACAAATGGAAAGCGGATCGGGAGGCGTTTTTACTAAGCGTAAACCGGATGATAATAAGTCAAATGAGTTTGAAAACGGTTGTTTGAGTACGGAGACGGTTAGCGCCGCCCTCGAAAAAGGTTTGGCCGAGACCGGTGGCGGAGCCGGTTTTTTTGCCGGCGGGATTACTTTTTCTTCAATTTTGCCGCTTAGGTCTCTGCCCGCTAAGATGATCTGTCTGCTCGGACTTAATGATGGCGAATTTCCGCGCAGCCAGCGCCCGCCATCATACGATCTTATTGCCGCCGTGCCTCGGGCCGGAGATCGAACGGCGCGGGATGAAGATTGTTATCTTTTTTTGGAAACCTTGTTGGCGGCTCGCAAAACCCTGGTTTTAAGTTATCTCGGGCGCGATCCCCAAGATAATCATCTGCGTCCGCCGTCAGTTGTGGTGAGTGAACTGCTCGATTATATTGAAGAGTATTTTGCGCCTCCGACCGAGGTCGGGAGCCTCTCTTTACGTGAATCTCTGCTCTATGACCATCCACCCCAATCTTTTAGTTCGCGTTATTTTTCATCCACTGAAACTGCATCTTTTGAAGCTTTTGGGGTTGGGGATAAGCGCCTTTTTTCCTACGATTGTGTAGAGGCCGGGATTGCCGCCGATCTGAACCGTCGGCAAAAGACGGAGCCGAACTTTTGGGGTGCGCCATTGCCACAGGTTTTGCCCGAGAGGGTAGAACTTTTCGAGCTGGTTCGCTTTTACGCTAATCCGGCCCGCTATTTTCTCCAGGAACGTCTCAATATTACCCCAGCGATCAGGGAGCTTGACTGTTTTGACGATAGTGAGCCTTTTGCTCTGGATGCCCTTGATTCCTATCAACTTTATGACGAGATGATTGCTTGGTTGATGGAGTGTTCAGAGGTCGAACGTAATGATTCCGCAATCGTTGTCAAATTGGAGGAGCGGCTGGCGGCCGCCGGCAAACTACCGCCGATGCAGCCGGGAAGGGTAGTTTTTGTTGATAAAGTTAAAACTGCGCTCATGATGACAACCCTTTTGCAGCCCTTTTGTCAGCAGACTCTGCCCCCTTTGCAAGTGTCGGTTAGTTTATCACTCGATGGTCACCCAATTGAGATCGGGATAAAAGTTGCCGGTCTCTATTGTGGAGAGAGTGGGGTCACCCGGCAGATTCTCTATCGTCCAGGGAGTAAGGTCAAAGAGAAGGATTGCACGAAAGCGAAAATCTTGCATCTTGGTCTCGAACTTGCTGCTCATGCTAAAAATGTAAACCTTGCTGATAATGATCTCTCACCGGCAACCGAGACCCGTTTTCAGGCTCTGGAGGAAAAAGAGCAGCTTGTTTTTCCGGTGCGCGGGGCGGCCCCGGCCCGGATTGATTTTGAACTTCTCTTAACCATTTTTATTGAAGGTTTGCGGCGGCCCCTGCCATTTTTGCCGGCGCTCTCTCTGCCCTGGTATAAAAGCTGGATTAAAGAGCGGGAAAAAGGGGGAGATGAGAGCGCGCGTGCGGCGGCTCGCGATAAAGTCAGATCCCTGTTGGCCGGAGAGCGCAATTATGATGCCCAAGATGAAGCTTTTCAATTCTGTTTCCGGGATCGCCTCGAAGATAAATCCTTCTGGGCCGATTTCGAAAGCCTGGCCCAACGTTTAGGCCCGATTTTTTTGGGTGATAATTGATATTAACAAAGAATGGTCAAAACTTTGATCCTAGCAGGGGGGCTCTCGAAAAAAGGTGATAGTTCTTTTTCTGAAGAAAGGTGGAGAAACCAAGTCATTTCAATTGGAGGTGTTGTATGGGTTCTGCAAAAAAAATTGTTTCCAGAGAGCGAGAGGAGATCAATAGACTCAAACGCGCCTTTGCCTATAATCTTTTTTACAAACAGGGGGCTACCACCAGAACCGCCACTACTAATGACTACTATCTTGCCGTTTCCCATACCCTTCGTGACCGGATACAACACCTCTTTGTCAATTCGGTTGAGGCGCTGTTAGAGAAAGAGTCTAAGGTAATCTGTTATTTTTCCGCAGAATTCCTCATGGAGCCTCATCTGCACAACAACCTGGTGAATCTTGGTCTCTATGATGATTTTGCTCAAGCCGCGGAGGAAAGTTGTCTGGATCTGAAAGAGCTCATTGATCATGAAGAGGAGCCGGGATTGGGTAACGGTGGACTAGGGAGATTGGCCGCCTGCTATCTGGATTCACTTGCCTCGCTCCAGATTCCTGCCATTGGCTATGGTATTCGCTATGAATTCGGCATGTTTGACCAGGAGATTGTTGACGGCTGGCAAAAAGAACTCAGCGATCGCTGGCTGCATCCGGGAAATCCCTGGGAGATCAAAAAACCGGATATAGCCTGTGATGTTGGTTTCGGCGGCCACACTGAAGTGTACCATGGAGAGCAGGGCAATCGGCGGGTGCGTTGGATACCGGGCCGGGTGATCACCGGCATCCCTTACGACACCCCGGTTCCCGGCTTTAAAGTAAATAACGTCAATCTTCTCAGGTTGTGGAGTTCCGAGGCCCATACCTCTTTTGACTTTGAGGATTTCAATACCGGTGACTACTACGGTGCTGTGGAAGATAAAATCAGTGCTGAAACCATCACTAAAGTGCTCTATCCCAATGACGAGCAGTTCCAAGGTAAACAGCTACGCCTGGAACAGCAGTATTTTTTCGTCTCCTGTTCTCTGCAGGATATGATCCGTATCCACCTCCTTGTTCACGACAACCTAGATAATTTTTTTGAAAATTGCCAGGGCCAACTCAATGACACCCATCCGTCGGTGGCTATTCCTGAGCTGATGCGGCTCTTGATGGATGTTTATTTCTATAGTTGGGATAAGGCCTGGGATATTACCCGTAAAACTCTGTGCTACACAAATCACACCCTGTTGCCTGAGGCCATGGAAAAGTGGCAGCTCGATCTGTTTGGCAACCTCCTGCCCCGGCATCTGGAGATTATCTTTGAAATCAACCGCAGATTCCTTGATGAAGTACGACTGAAATATCCCGGCGATGAGAGGCGATTAATTCGGATGTCCATCATTGATGAATCCGATCCCCGCTATGTTCGGATGGCCAACCTGGCCTGCGTCGGCTCCAAGGCCATTAACGGGGTGGCAGCCATGCACACTGAGCTGTTACGTAGGCACACTTTGGTTGATTTCAACGATATGTATCCGGGCAAGATTCGCAATGTAACTAACGGGGTTACTCCCAGACGTTGGATTGCGGTGAGTAATCCGCGTCTTACCGGATTGATCACCGAGGCCATTGGTGAGAAATGGCTCACTCACCTTGATGAGCTCAAAGATCTGGAAAAATTGGCTGATGATTCCTCCTTCCAAGATGCCTGGCGTAGAGTCAAGGAGGCCAATAAACAGGATTTTGCCAACCATATTTTGCAGGAATTGAATATGGTGGTAGACCCAAAGGCCATGTTCGACGTTCAGGTCAAGAGGATTCACGAGTATAAACGTCAGCATCTTAATGTGCTCCATATTATCACCCTCTATAACCGGATCAAGGCCAATCCGGATATAGAGATCACGCCCCGCCTCTTTGTTTTTGGCGGGAAGGCGGCGCCTAGCTATTTCATGGCCAAACGGATGATTAAACTGATCACTTCGGTTGCCGGGGTGGTGAACAACGATCCCGATATGCGTGATCGCTTGAAGGTCTTTTTTATTCCCAACTATAACGTCAAGATCGGCCATGCGGTGTATCCCATGACCGACCTCTCCGAACAGATTTCACAGGCCGGCATGGAGGCTTCGGGTACCGGTAATATGAAATTTTCTATGAACGGTGCTCTGACCATCGGCACTCTGGATGGGGCTAACGTGGAGATTCGGGAAGAGGTGGGTGCGGAAAATTTCTTTCTCTTTGGCCTTAACGTTGAAGAAGTCATGGCCCTGCAGAGCTCCGGATATCGGCCTATGGACTACTATCAAAATGTAGATGAATTGAAAGGCGTTGTTGATCTGATTGCCTCAGGCCACTTCTCGCACGGTGACCGGGAGCTGTTTCGGCCCATTGTCGATTCGTTGCTCTATGACGACCGGTACACCCTTTTTGCCGATTACCGATCCTATATCGATTGTCAGGATCTTGTGGGCCGGGCCTTTCAGGATACGAAAGACTGGGTCAGGATGTCCATTCTCAATACCGCGCGTATGGGCAAGTTTTCCTCGGATCGTTCGATCATCGATTACAGCAAAAAAATCTGGGATGTTAAACCTTTTCCTGTGCAACTGAAATGGCAGAGGCTGCCTGAAGACGGTGTCCTGTTCACTCCTGAAAAAACTGCTTAGGAGGGTAGAAGTCTATGAACAATGATAAGCAAGCATGTGATTTTATAATTTTTGGGGTTATGGGCGACTTGTCCCGGCGTAAATTGATTCCGGCCCTGTACCAGCTGGACAAGGTTGGCCTGCTCCATGAAGAGAGTCGTATCCTCGGGATTGCCCGGCAGCAATTTGTGGCGGAGGAGTTTGTCGAGAAGGTACGGGAAAGTCTGAACACCTTTATCAAAGAGTCTCTGGATGCGGCAGTGGTGGAGCGCCTGCTGACCAGGTTGCATTATGTGCTGATTAATCTGGATGTGCCAGAGGAGTATAATCGTCTTAAGGAAATTGTTGATCAGGAAAAACGGGTCTTGGTTAACTATTTTTCCGTGGCCCCCTCTCTCTTTGCCGATATATGTAAGGGGCTGGATCATGCCGGACTGATTACCTCGACAAGCCGGGTGGTGCTTGAGAAACCTATTGGCCGGGATCTGGCCTCCTCACAGGTGATTAACGATACCGTCGCCACTATTTTTAATGAGGATCAGGTCTACCGGATAGACCACTACCTGGGCAAGGAAACAGTCATGAATCTGTTGGCCCTGCGTTTTGCCAACTCGATCTTAGTCACTAATTGGGATCATGATACGATTGATCATGTGCAGATTACAGTGGCTGAGGAGGTGAGTATTGAAGGGCGCTGGGGCTATTTTGACAACTCCGGTCAGCTCCGGGATATGGTGCAGAATCATCTGATGCAGATCCTGACCCTGGTGGCTATGGAACCGCCGGTTGATTTGCACGGCGACAGTCTGCGCAATGAAAAGCTCAAGGTGCTTAAGGCTTTGCGCCCCATCTCCAGGGATAATGTGGATGAAAAAGTTGTGCGTGGCCAGTACGTTGCAGGTTTTTTGAGAGGCAAGGCCGTACCGGGATATCTTGAAGAAGAGGGCGGCAACCCGAAGTCTACGACTGAGACTTTTGTTGCCATCCGGGTGGATATCGACAACTGGCGCTGGGCCGGGGTACCCTTCTACCTGCGCACCGGTAAGGGCATGGCGACCAAGCGCTCTGAGGTCGTAATCAACTTTAAACAGTTGCCCCATAACATCTTTGCCGATTCATACCGAAACCTGCCGCCCAATAAACTGGTTATCCGGTTGCAACCTGATGAGGGTGTGGAGATCGAGATGCTCAACAAGGTGCCCGGAATCGGCAAGGGTGTACAGCTGCAGCGAACCATGCTTGATTTAAGTTTTTCCGATGCTTTTGAGGGTGAGCGCATTGCCGGCGCCTACGAGCGCTTGATTCTTGAGGTTATGCTGGGGAACCAGGCTCTCTTCATCCATCGTGACGAGGTTGAACGTTCCTGGACCTGGATCGATTCCATTCAGGATGCCTGGGCTCAGTGCAACGAAGCTCCCAAGTCCTATCCCGCAGGTACTTGGGGGCCGGTGGCCTCGGTCGCTTTATTGGCTCGGGATGGCAGGGAATGGGAAGAGTAATGGCGTCGTAAAAAGTTCCGATCTACTGCGCTGTTGTGTTTTTTCATGCACTCGACATACTGTATGTATTGTCTCGCGCCTGAAAAACCACAACATCTTGTATATCGAAATTTTTACTTAGCCATTCCATGATTTTGTCTAAGTGGACGCAGTAATATTAACACAATTTGTTGTAGCATTATGGAATATTTAAAACCGTGAACCCTATTATAAAAGAATTCCCCAACCGCAAGAGTCTGGTTGAAGCGTTGGCCGGAGAGATCGGAGAGTTGCTGGAAAAGGGGATTGCCGACAACGGTCGGGCAAGCCTTGTCTTGTCCGGCGGTTCCACACCGGTGCCCCTGTTTGAACGGCTCTCTCAGCTGGATATCCCCTGGCAGGATGTTGTCATCACGCTGGTGGACGAACGCTGGGTTCCGGTAACCGGGGATGACTCTAATGAACGCCTTGTCCGCAGCCATCTTCTCCAAAACCGGGCGGCCGCAGCCACCTTTATCGGCATGAAAAACCCGGCTCTGACTGCAAGCGAGGGAGAAAGGGCATGTGAAGAGCAATTACAAAACATTTCCCGGCCCTTTGATGTGTTGATTCTCGGTATGGGGGGCGATGGTCATACTGCGTCCCTGTTCCCCGGTGCTGAAAAATTGGCGGCTGCAACTGCAATGGATTCAGGCTTAAGCTGTATGGGGCTGGCTCCACTCACTGCACCCCATGCACGGATGAGTCTTACTTTGCCGGTAATTTTAGATTCCAGACAGCTCTATTTGCACATTGTCGGCGAGGATAAAAAAGATCTCTTGGCTAAAGCCTTGAGTGATGGCCCGGTAGCGGAAATGCCTATCCGCTTTGTTTTAAAGCAGCAATCTACCCCGCTCAGCATCTTTTGGGCACCTTAAATGAAGGAGAAGAGCCATGCATGCAACTGTTGAAAAAATCAGCCGGCGCATAATCGAGCGTAGTCAAAAGCATCGCCAGGCCTATCTCCAGAGAGTGGAAGAGGCTTGCAGTGAAGGCGTTTTTCGCAACAACCTGCCCTGCAGTAATCTGGCCCATGATCTTGCCTCATGCCAGGGTGGTTGCCGGGCTTTATTGCTGAACGATAAAATACCCAATATAGGGATTATCTCTGCCTATAACGATATGGTTTCAGCCCACCAGCCGTATGGCACCTATCCTGAGGTCATCAGGGACGCCGTTGCCGGGGCCGGGGCCACAGCCCAGTTTGCGGGTGGGGTACCGGCTATGTGTGATGGGGTTACTCAGGGCGAACCGGGCATGGATATGAGCCTGGTCAGCCGCGATGTGATTGCCATGTCCACGGTAATCGGTCTTTCCCATAACGTCTTTGATGGGGTGGTGCTGCTAGGTGTTTGCGACAAGATTCTGCCGGGCCTGCTTATGGGGGCTCTCCAGTTCGGTCATCTGCCGGCAATTCTGATTCCGACAGGCCCCATGACTTCAGGGCTCTCCAATAAAGAAAAAGCTCGCACCCGTGAGCTTTATGCCGAGGGGAAAATAGATAAAAAAGCGATGCTGGTTTCTGAAATGAAGGCCTATCATAGTCCCGGAACCTGTACTTTTTACGGCACTGCCAACTCAAATCAGCTTATGGCAGAGATGCTGGGTCTGCATCTGCCCGGCTCTTCCTTTGTCAATGCCGGCACTAAACTGCGGGACGGCTTAACCCGGGCCGCGGCCCAACGGATTGCAGGCATGACCCACCTGGGAGCTGACTATACCCCCCTGGCTCAGGTCATCAGTGAGAAATCCGTGGTTAATGCCATGGTTGGCCTTCTCGCTACCGGCGGCTCCACTAATGAGACCATGCATCTGGTGGCCATTGCCAGGGCTGCCGGAATCCGCATTAATTGGGATGATTTTTCCGATCTTTCTGATGTGGTTCCCCTGGTGGTACGTATTTATCCTAACGGTTCCGGCGACATTAACTCCTTTCAGGAAGCCGGCGGTATGGCTCTGCTTATTCGTGAGCTGATGCAAGGCGGCATGCTCCACCAAGACGTGCAGACTGTGGCCGGTCAGGGTTTGCAAAGGTATCTCGATAAACCCGAGCTCGACGGAGATAATGTTGTCTGGCGGGCTGGCCCGGAGCAGGCAAAAGATCCGGAAGTTATCAGCACCATGAACGACCCCTTTGCCGCAATCGGCGGTATTAAAGTGCTCTCCGGAAACCTGGGACGAGCTATTATGAAGATCTCGGTCCTGAAAGATGGAGAAAAAACCTTTGTTGAGGCCCCGGCCATGGTTTTTCACACTCAGCAGGCATTGGAAGAAGCCTTTAAGGCCGACAAATTAAACCGGGATCTGGTGGCGGTTGTGTGTTTCCAGGGGCCTCAGGCCAATGGCATGCCGGAGCTCCATAAGTTGATCACCTATCTTTCCATTATCATGGATCGCGGCTATACCGTGGGTCTGGTCACAGATGGACGATTGTCCGGGGCCTCGGGTAAGGTGCCTTTTGCCATTCATTGTACTCCAGAGGCCTATTGCGGCGGAATGCTGGCCAAAGTTCAGGATGGTGATGTGATCCGGATGGATGCGCAGAACAACCTTCTGGAATTGAAAGTAGATTGTCAGGAGCTTGAGAAACGCGACTATGCTGATCCCGAATTCGGCTCCCATCGCTACGGCCTGGGTCGTCAGATTTTTGCACCTCTCCGCAAAAATCTGCTCGGTGCCGAAGAAGGGGCCAGTTCCATCTTTAGCTATACGGATGAAAGCAGCCATGTTATTGTCTAAGACAGTGCTGTGTCTAAGATAAATGTAACTATTCAGCGTAATGTACTTTTCAAACTATCTCGATACGGGGACATTGCTCCAGGCGGCGGCGCAAGCCTTTATGCCGATCTGAGCTGCGCTGTGAGCGAAGCGAGGAAGTACTCTTGGGGTG
>JAYEGS010000209.1:0-2558 GCA_034659215.1 Pseudomonadota bacterium
GACTGGGCGCATATCCGAGCTCGGAAGTTTGTTGCGGCTGCCTGCCAACCAGCTGACCAGATACATCGAATTGTTGCGCGATCTCTTTCTTGTGTATCGCGAAGTTCCAGTGCTCGAAAAAAATCCAAAAAAATCAAAAAAAGGTTTTTATCAAATTACGGATCCCTTCTTGCGGCTCTGGTTCGGGGCAATTTATCCTTATGAGAGTTTTCTGGAATTCGACCAGCTTGATTTGGTAGAAAAACGTCTCACGCCCCTGATTGAGAGTCATATAGCTCACTGTTATGAGAAGTTGTGTCGTGATTATGTGAAATTTTCTCCTGACGCTTTTGGCTGCCACAGGATTGGCCGTCAATGGGGAAAAACCTTTGAAATTGATATTGCCGGGGTTGGCTCACAGGATGAATTAATACTTGTGGGCGAGTGTAAATGGAGTCGTCATAAGATCGGGCTTTCAGTTTTACGAGCATTAGAAAATAAAGTTGTTATGAATAACCTGCCGGTTTCTGCCTCCTGTAATTATATTCTTTTCAGCAAATCGGGATTTACTGCAGAGCTTGAACACCAGGCACAAAAAGAGAGTAGGATTGTGTTGGTCAGGTCTCTTTTTGAAGAGACCTGAAATACAGTAGAACCAATCCTAAGCTGAAAAGGGACGTAATGAAATTAGATACTGCGGCGGGTTTCTATGATAAAAATCTTGGAAGTATAGAAAAATCATTTCCTTCAATTTTTTCTCGAGTTGTTGAGAACTCTCCTGAGTTACCGCAAAATATCACAGTCGTAGAGACTTCGGCTGGCACAGTTAATTTCGTCAGTACACTTTCTGATGGGAAGACGACTACTCTTTATGGGGAACAAGATCCTGTAACTGATGCCCAGGAAATTTTTGCCAAAGTAGATCTTCACTCTTGCGATAGCCTGTTTTTTATGGGTCTGGGGTTGGGGTATCATGCCTTAACTGCTGTGCAACTTTTTTCTGAAAAACCATCTCTGATAATTTTTGAACCATCTTTTGAACTCTTTACACTTGCCTTGCATTATGTCGATTTAACTCCTCTTTTGAACTATCCCTACCTTGATCTCTATGTCGGTTCAGAGATTAGCATACGTCAAGATGTGGAAAAATATATTTCTCCCTTGTTGTATGGTGAGGCCCAATTGCTCTCCTGTTTTCCTTCTCCTCCTTTTTTCGATAGTTCTTATCAATCAGGCTATAATTTTTTGCAAGAGTGGCTGAAAAGTAAACAAGAGAGTCGGGTGACATTGGAGCGCTCAAGCCGTAGGATTTTTCAAAATACGGTTGAAAATTTGCCCAGTCTTTTTGCCGGGCAATCGCTGGGACGCTTGCGGGGCGCGTTGAAGGGCTTGCCGGCTTTTTGCGTGGCGGCCGGGCCCTCTTTAGATGCTGCTATTGCAGATCTCAAAAAGGTTGGTAATCAAGTTCTAATTATTGCGTTGGATTCGGCTGTGCAGGCGTTGGTTGAAGCGGGAATTAAACCTCATGTCGTGGTGACGGCTGACTATAAAGAGATAAATTTTGAAAAATTGAGGAATGTTTTGGCGGAGGTTCGTGAATCTATTCTAATCTTTGCTCTGGGTGCCAATGTAAAAAATGTCAGTGCTTTTTTAGGAGAGAGACGAATTGGTGTTACTCCACAAGTCGACCTTCTAAGGAAATGGCTCTCTAATCATCTGGATATTGATTGTCAGATTCCGAATGTTAGCTCAGTTGGGCAGACGGCTCTTTTTACAGCAGTCAGGTTAGGTTTGGAACCTATTGTGTTGGTGGGTATGGATCTGGCTTTTCCAGAAGGTTCTGATCATGCCGCTAATACGGTTTTTCGTTCACGTCCACATCCTGATAGGATCTTATTGACGGCTGGTGTGGAGGGGGCGGCGGTATCTTCTCAAGCGGCACTTATTGCTGACAAGGTACAGATCGAAAAAGTAATTGCAGAAATTGATACCAGGATAGTTAATACCAGTATGCAGGGTGTGTTGTTGAATGGTACTGAGGTGCGTTCTCTTAAGGAGATAATTGAGTGTGAACTGAAATCGCAAACCGATGTAACCCAAGTTTTGGCTGGTCTCGATTGGAACTCTTCCATTGCTATATCTGAGGTTATTAATGTTTATCAGGTGATGTTGCGTGATTTGTCTGAATTTTCGCAAGAGTGTGAAGCCGGACAAAAGAAAATCGAGCGGTTTTTTAATACTAAAGAGAAAAAAGCTGAAACCGGGAGCCGCTCTTCGGCGATAAAAATTATCAATTTTTTCGAGAAATTTAAAAATCGCTGGTCTGATATTGGTAATTTGTTGAGTTCAGCCCGCTTTAAAGAATTTCAGGCTCTTAAGCGTCGTCAGATCAAATTGGAAAGAAGTAAAATGTCAATGGCGGCGAACGAGGCTGCAGTTACCGAGGTTAAGATTATCAGGGATGATCTTAACTCCTTGAAGGGAGAAGCTCGTTTTTTTGCCGAGATCTTACAAAAGCAACTCGAGTACTATCAAGGGCTACATCAGTTATCGATACATGAGACCGTCTGTGAGGCTAA
>JAYEGS010000210.1:0-2551 GCA_034659215.1 Pseudomonadota bacterium
TTTTAGGAGGGAATTATGCCTGGATTAAATGGAAAAGGGCCGCAAAATGAAGGTCCGATGAGTGGTCGAGGGCTGGGCAATTGTCGCCCGGCAAACAGTAATGACCAACAAAATGATCAATTAAGAAAAGTAGATCCCGACAATCTCGAACCGGCCGCAAATCAAACCGGCGACCAAGTTGTTTACGGCCGCGGTCAGGGCGGTCAGCCGCGAGGCGGCGGAGGTCAAGGCCAAGGTTTAGGCAGGGGTCGAGGCGGCGGCGGCCGGGGTCGAGGCCGGGCCTAAATCGCCCAAATTCTTATCTGTGTTAATTTGTGTCCATCTGTGGTTCCTTTTTTTTAACCACAAATGGACACAGATAAACACAAATTTAAAATTATAGCTAAAATGATAGTTACAAATGATAAAGCCAACCAACTTGATACTAAGGACATTAAACAATGATTATCGCAATTGCCAGCGGTAAAGGGGGAACCGGAAAAACCACTATCGCCACCAATCTGGCACTGGTGGCTCCCGCCTCCCAATACCTTGACTGTGATGTTGAAGAACCAAACGGCCATCTCTTTTTGAGACCAAAGATCAGTGACAAACGTGACGTCACCATGCCGATCCCCAAAATCGACGAAGAACTTTGCACTTACTGCGGCCAATGTGCCGCAGCCTGCGAATTCAATGCGCTGGCTGTCATCGGCAAGAAGGTGATGGTTTTTTCCGAACTTTGCCATGGTTGCGGAGCCTGTACGTTCATCTGTCCGGAAAAAGCGATCAGTGAAACAACCAAGGTCATTGGCTGTCTGGAAATCGGCAAGGCCAAGGCCGTAGCAACAGATGAAATCGATTTTGCCCATGGCGTCTCGAACATCGGCAATCCGCTCTCGCCGCCAATCATCAAAAAAGTCAAAAAACTGGTTAAGAATGACTGTTTCGCGATTTTAGATGCACCGCCCGGAACCTCCTGCCCCATGGTTCAGACACTAATGGGTTGTGACTATTGCCTATTCGTCACGGAACCGACACCTTTCGGTCTCAACGATCTGGAGTTGGCAGTCGGCGTCGCCCGACAACTTGAAATTCCCTGCGGTATCCTTATCAACCGATCCGACAGCGGCGATGACCAGATTCAGAAATATTGCCAACGTGAGGCGATTCCGATTCTCATGGAGATTCCCTTTGACCGCGATCTCGCTTTCGCCTACTCCAAAGGTGAAGCGGCTGTCATCCACAGTCGGAGTTTAAGAGAAGGTTTTCAAAAGCTGCATCAAAGGATTGTCGCGGAGGTGGAAAAATGAAGGAGTTAACGATTATCAGTGGCAAGGGCGGCACCGGCAAAACCACGGTGACCGCCGCCTTTGCTGTTTTAGCAAAAAACACGATCCTGGCTGACTGTGATGTTGATGCCGCCGACCTCCACCTGATTCTGACCCCCACAGAGATTTCCAGTGCGGATTTCATCGGCGGCCGAGGCCCTCAGCTAGACAGTGAAAAATGTACCCGCTGTGGCGAGTGCCAACGTTTATGCCGTTTTGACGCTATCGATTTTTCCGAAGAGTCGGGTTACTCGATTAATGAATTCGCCTGTGACTGTTGCGGACTCTGCGCCCTGGCTTGCCCTGAAGAGGCGATCACCATGGTCGATACCATCAACGGCCGCTGGTTTATCTCTGACACCCGGGCCGGCAAAATGGTTCATGCCCGCCTCGGTATCGGTGAGGACAATTCCGGCAAGCTTGTCACCCTGGTTCGTCAGCAGGGCAAACTTTTAGCCCAAAAAGAGGGGAGTGAGCTACTCATCAATGATGGACCTCCGGGAATCGGCTGTCCGGTTACCGCCGCAATCACCGGCGTTGATCTGGTTTTGATTGTCACCGAACCAACCCTTTCGGGGATGCATGATATGGAACGGGTTCACGGCCTCTGTTGCCATTTTGATATCCCGGCCCTGATCTGTGTCAACCGCTTCGATCTCAACCTCGTCAACAGCCAAAAGATTCGCGACTACTGCACGGAACATAACCTGCCCCTGGTTGGTGAAATTCCCCTTGATCCGATTGTCAACAAAGCCCAGGTCGCTCGCCAGAGCGTAGTTGAATATGATTGCGGCATCGTCAGTCAAGTGGTTCGCGAGATGTGGGATAAAGTAGAAAAAGAGTTAAATCTCTAACTCTTTTAGCCACGAAAAGGCACGAAAGAACACGAAAGCTTTTTTTCGTGCCTTTTCGTGTGCTTTCGTGGCTAATTTAAAAGACGACCTAATCTGACAGGAAATCAAACATGCTAAACGAACCGGAAAAACTCAAAGAAAAAATTCTGGCGGCCTTAGGGGCCGTCCGCGATCCCTCAACCGGCATGCAGGTTGTCGATCTGCCTCTGCTCGATAAACTCGAAATCGATGAAAAAGGGATTATTATTACGTTGACCCCTTCATCCAATATCTGCCCCTTGATTTTCAAGCTCGGTAATGATATGAAGCTGGCCGCACAAAAGGCGGCACCGGATCTGCCGATCCGCTTTATCATTAATAATCATCGACAAAAAGACGAAGTCGAAG
>JAYEGS010000211.1:0-2548 GCA_034659215.1 Pseudomonadota bacterium
TTGTAACTATTCAGCGTAATGTACTTTTCAAACTATCTCGATACGGGGACATTGCTCCAGGCGGCGGCGCAAGCCTTTATGCCGATCTGAGCTGTGTACCCCTCGAAGCCGGGCGAAGCCAATGTTCGCACCATTTGTAGTGGCTTTAAGGTGATTACGCTGAATAGTTACGATTTTTTAAGTTGACAACTCTCTTTGCTAACCATTATAGAGGCATGCTGTTTTTGAAAATGCCTAGGAGCCTGTCCGAAAATGTCTTTTTTCCCCAGCTCGGCGTTATTTTTTGAAAATAATGCTCGAAATACTAGGTGTATGTCTGCGCTTATTGTCAAAAAATGCCTTGATCTGAGAAAAAAATCCTATTCTCGGATAGGCACCTAGGAGGTTGTTCGAGAATGCCAAAGGTTGAAATTGAGATAGAACGTTGCAAAGGCTGTGCTCTTTGCGTTGATGCCTGTCCCGAGCATGTGCTTGAGATCGGCAAGGGGATTAATTTGGGTGGCTATCAGCATGTTGTTGTGGTCAACCCGGATGACTGTATCGGGTGTTGTCGTTGTGCCGAGATGTGTCCTGATGTAGCGATTGCGGTCTGGAGGTGAATCTGGCATGAGTACCCCGAAGAAGGTTTTTACGAAAGGTAACGAAGCGATTGCGATGGCGGCTATCAATGCCGGCTGCCACTACTATTTCGGCTATCCGATTACCCCGCAAAATGAGATCCCCGAATATATGGCTATGCATCTGCCGACGGTGGGCGGTGAATTTTTGCAGGCCGAGAGTGAGATTGCATCAATCAATATGTTGCTTGGTGCAGCGGCGACCGGCGTTCGGGTTATGACTTCATCCAGCGGTCCCGGAATCTCCCTCATGCAAGAGGGTTTTTCTTACTTTGCCGGTAATGAACTACCGGCCGTGGTTGTCAATATGAGCCGCCAGGGCCCCGGCCTGGGTGGCATTAACGCGACCCAGGGCGACTATTTTCAGTCGGTCAAAGGGGGCGGCCATGGTGATTATAAACTTATTGTTCTGGCTCCGCATACGGGTCAGGAGCTTTATGATTTAACGATCAAGGCTTTCGAGCTGGCGGAAAAATACCGGATCTTGACTCTGGTTCTGGGTGATGCCATCCTCGGCCAGATCAAAGAGCCGATTGTCCCCTGGATTCCTGAAAAAACCAGTGGCGATGCAGATCGTGATTGGCTCATCACCGGAGCCAAAGGGCGGGAGCCGCGGCGGATCACATCCCTTTTCTTAGCCGATGGGGCGATGGAGAAACATAACTGGCACCTGCAGGAAAAATATGATCGAATTGAACGTGACGATGTCATGGTCGAAGAGGTTGATACCGAAGATGCCGAGCTGGTTGTGGTCGCCTTCGGCAGCGTCGCCCGGATTGTCAAAAGTGCAATTGCCCAGGTACGTGAGGCGGGGATGAAGGTTGGTCTGGTCAGGCCGATTACGCTCTTTCCTTTTCCGCGTAAGACTTTGTTGGAGCTCGGTAGCCGGACGAAGAATTTCCTCGTGGCCGAGATGAATACCGGTCAGATGGTTGAAGATGTACGCCTCTCTTTGCCGGATGGTTGTAAAGTTGACTTCTATGGCCGGCCCGGTGGTTCGGTGCCGACACCTGAAGATCTTTTTGACGTTATCAGTGAAACCTACAAGAAGTTACAGTCTCCTGACGGCGGGGGAAGGAAATTATGAAACAAGTATTTAAACGGCCTGAGTCGATGACCGATAAGCCGTTTCATTTTTGCCCGGGATGCCATCACGGCATTGTCCACCGGCTTGTAGCTGAAGCGCTTGACCATTTTGATGTGCGCGAGAAAACCGTGGGAGTCGCATCCGTCGGTTGCTCGGTTTTTTTGTATGACTATTTTGCGGTTGATGTGATTGAGGCCCCGCATGGTCGAGCCTCAGCTGTGGCTGCCGGTACCAAGCGCGTGCTTAATGACCATGTTGTCTTCACTTATCAAGGCGATGGTGATCTCGCCGCGATCGGTACGGCGGAAGTGATTCATGCCGCTAATCGGGGCGATAATATAACGATTATTTTTGTTAATAATTCGATTTACGGCATGACCGGCGGCCAGATGGCGCCGACGACCCTGCTCGGTCAGAAAAGTACGACCTCACCTTATGGGCGTGACAACCGTCGGGATGGTTATCCGATTAAAATGACCGAAATGTTGGCCGCATTGGAAGGGCCCTCTCTGGTCTCCCGGGTTGCCGTCAATACTCCGGGCAATGTCAAAAAGGCGCGTAAAGTGATTCGTCAGGCTTTTCAGATGCAGATCGAGGGTAAGGGTTTCTCTTTTGTCGAGGTGCTCTCCACCTGTCCGACCAACTGGGGCATGACGCCGCAGGCGGCCAATGATCGTATTGCGGAAGAGATGATTCCCTACTTTCCTTTGGGAACCCTGAAACAGAAAGATGTCGTCGACGTCCTTTAATTGAAGGAAAAACAATGTATAATGATGTAATTATGGCTGGTTTTGGTGGTCAGGGGATCATGCTGATCGGCAATCTGCTGGCCTATGCCGCGATT
>JAYEGS010000212.1:0-2544 GCA_034659215.1 Pseudomonadota bacterium
TATTTGATGGAACTTTAGTTGCCGTTAAGGTTCAGCGTCCGGAAATCGAGGAGTTGATTGCCACTGATATCGATATTATGTTTACCATGGCCGAGCTGGCGGCTAAACATATCAGTGAACTGGAGCCCTATCAGCCGACTGTGCTGGTGCGAGAGTTTGCCAAAAACATTCGTCTCGAACTTGACTTCCATGTCGAAGGTCGTAACATTGATCGCTTTGCTAAAAACTTTGCCAAAGATCCGACCGTTCACATTCCCACAGTCTACTGGAAGCAAAGTCACAGCAAAGTATTAACCCTAGAATGGATCGACGGCACCAAAGTTGATGAATTGCAAAAAAGCGGGGAGCTGGATTATGATCCAACTGTCCTGGCGGCTCATGGAGCTGACTTTATCCTACGCCAGATTCTTGAATTTGGTCTTTTTCATGGTGATCCGCATCCCGGCAACCTTTTCGTTTTACCCGGCAATGTCATTGCACCAATCGATTTCGGTCTCGTCGGTCGGCTTGATGATGAACTTGCGACCGCTTTGCTCGACCTCTTGCTTTCAGTCTTGAAACAGGATGTACAAGGTTTACTGCGGGTACTCTTTAAGATCGGCGTCGTTGATGAAGAGAAGGTAAATTTAAGGGAATTAAGGGCCGATCTTTTTGATTTTATGGATCGTTATGTCGGGGTCGCATTAAAAGATCTTCGTCTCCAAAATCTGGTGCAAGATTTTATTCGTATCATCAGTTATCATCAGATTCGCTTTTTGCCCGACTTCATGCTTTTGTTGCGGGTTTTGATCTCGGTTGAAGCAACGGCCCGTAATCTTGATCCATCATTTGATTTTTTCAACCACTCAGCCCCGCTGGTGCAAGAACTCGCTGAGAAACGCTTTTCACCCGAGCACCTGCAAAAGATTGTCAACTCTCAATTGCGGGAGATCTCCTCCCTGCTCGAAATTGTTCCGGGTGCAACCCGAGACATTTTGAAAAAATTAAGTCGCGGCCACCTGCGCTTTGAGTTCGAACATTTAGGCCTTAATCTCTTCAGTAAAAATCTTGACCGGATTGCCAACCGAATATCTTTTACGATGGTGGTTTCGGCCATTATCATCGCCTCATCACTGATCATGTCGGCTGATAACGGTTTCAAGGTTTTTGGTTATCCGTTGCTGGGAATTATCGGCTACGTTATGGCGGGGGGATTGGGCACCTGGCTGGCAATTGCGATTTTGCGTTCGGGGAAAATGTAATTTCCCCATGACATAGGCTTTGACAGTCTCCGTGCCGGCTTCAATCAGATCGAAACGGCAGGGAAGTTTTTCCAGGGCGGCAATTGCCGACGGCACCGGCGGCGGAGTTCCGGTAGCCTGCTCAACCGCGTCGGGGAACTTTGCCGGGTGGGCCGTCGCCAAGCAGACGATAGCCGTGTCCGTCGGGTGTTTGGCCCGATATTCCTGAGCTGCACTGACCCCGGTAGCGGTATGCGGGTCGAGAATATAGCCGGTTTTTTGCCAAACATCCTTAATTGTTGCCAAGATGGCCTGATCCTCAACCCGGGCACTGGCAAAATCAGTGGTCATTTTTTTAAAAAGGTCGGAGTTGATGGTAAGCTTACCGGAAGTTGTAAATTCGGCCACCATTTTTTTAAGTTGCTGCGGATTGCGATCGTTAAGATAGTAGAGGTATCGTTCAAAATTACTCGCCAGTTGAATGTCCATCGAAGGACTCAAGGTCGGCATAACTTCGCCAAGGCTATAGGTGCCGGTCTGGATGAAACGATAAAGAATATCATTGGCGTTGGTGGCAAGAATCAGCCGTTTGATCGGCAGACCCATCTCTTTGGCCATCCAACCGGCAAAAATGTTGCCGAAGTTGCCGGTGGGTACGACCACGGTAAAATCTTTGCGGGCGGCAGCCGGGAGTTGGCTGTAGGCACTGAAATAGTAGACAATCTGGGCCATAATGCGAGCCCAGTTAATTGAATTTACGGCCCCTAACTGATAATCGCGTTTAAATTCAAGGTCGGCGAAAAGCTCCTTGACAATCCGTTGCCCGTCATCAAAATTTCCCTTTATCGCCAGATTGAAAACGTTGTCATCAAGCACCGAGGTCATCTGTTTTTCTTGTACAGAACTAACCTTGCCGTGCGGATAGAGAATAAAGATATTGATATTGGCTTTACCGCGAACCCCATGAATCGCGGCGCTGCCGGTATCACCTGACGTGGCTCCAATAATATTCAGCGACCTCTTTTCACGAGTCAGCAGGTATTCAAAAAGATTACCGAGAAACTGCAGGGCAACATCCTTGAAAGCATAAGTCGGCCCATGGAAAAGTTCCTGGATATAGAGATCGCCAACCGGCTCCAGAGGAGCGACGGTTTTAGTCGAAAAGGTGGCGTAGCTGGTTTCAATCAGCCTGCGTAGATCGTCTTGTGGGATATCATCCCCAATAAAACGGGAGAAAATCGCCAGTGCCAGTTGGCTGTAGGGGAGCTCTGCCAAATTCTCGATCTCGCTGGCCGAGAAGGTCGGGATGGTCTCCGGCAAGAGC
>JAYEGS010000213.1:0-2540 GCA_034659215.1 Pseudomonadota bacterium
AAGCTGACATCCCCCTTCTGGCCAAATATTTTTTTGAACTTTTCAACAAAGAGTACAACCGCCATCTCGAAGATATCAGTCCCGCGACAATCGAGGTTATGAGCTCCTATAGCTGGCCCGGAAATGTGCGAGAGCTACGTAACTCAATTGAAAGAGCGACCATCCTTGAAGAGAGCCGTTTTCTAGGCCCCAACAATCTTAACATTATCACCAACCCAAAAACAAACTCCGACACGCTCAATACAACAATACTCTCTGAAAACAAAAAAGTGCCCGACAACAACCAACATCCACCAGCCACAACTAACAGCTCCAACGAACTGCAAATCACCCTGCCGACAGACGGCATCTCCTTTGGCGAGATCGAAAAAACTATTATCCTGCAAGCCCTCGACAAACACGCCAGCAACCAAACCAAAGCCGCCCGCTACCTGCGACTCAGCCGTGACACCTTGCGCTACAGGATGAAAAAATTCAACCTTCTGTAAAACATCTTAAAAGGCTAATATTACCATGAGAACAATTGAAAATGTCCGCATGATGAAAAAAATTCTCCAACACGAACTGGATCAACTCCCGGAAACTAATAAACTGGGCTACAGCAATGAAAATGACAAAAACCGCCTACACAGTTGGATTATTGATCTCACTCACATTGAAAATTTTGGTATAATCGGTGACCAGAATAGTGAAATCAGCCTATGGTATGAGGATGAGTACTGGAATGCTCTATGCGACTACGATTTAATGCTGGACGAATTCAAGGAATATGAAGAGATCCTGCGCCTGGCAACTCAACTCAAAATGTAGGATCTACAACTCAGCCGACGGCAACCAGCTTTAACCGGCCATCGCCTACGGATGAGGTTGAATCCGAAGCAAAGGCCGCAACGCGATTGCGGCCGCTCTTTTTTGCCTGATACATGGCTAAATCGGCACACTGAACTAAAGAATCGCGATCGCGACTGTCGTCAGGATACTCAGCAACGCCAAAACTCATAGTCACATAAACACTCTTCCCATGACCTTGAAAATGATGCTCCGCAATCGCCTGACGCATCCTTTCAGCCACCTCCAGAGCGTTCTTTTTTGTGGTTTCAGGCAGAATAACCACAAACTCTTCCCCACCATAACGGGCCACGACATCGGACTTTCTCAG
Organism: Pseudomonadota bacterium; assembly: GCA_034659215.1. GTDB lineage: Bacteria > Desulfobacterota > Anaeroferrophillalia > Anaeroferrophillales > Tharpellaceae > Tharpella. Next base: position 1,160 of record JAYEGS010000213.1, read on the forward strand.
CCTCGCAATAATCTTGATATCATCAACTTTAGAGACCAAAAGCTGACCAATCTCTTTGAGTACAAAATCTCCAAACTGATGACCGTAACGATCATTGACCTGCTTAAAAAAATCTATATCACAAAAAATCACGGAGAGATGCGTCTGATGCCTTTTGGCGCGTTCCAACTCCTCCGTCAGACGGGCGTTTAAATAGCGCAGATTGTAAAGACCGGTTAAGAAATCGGTCAGGCTCAGTTCTTCAAGACGTTCCAGTTCAGCGATAATTTTTTTACCTTCATGGTTTTCCGTCAAGTCAAAAAACCGACGCAGCTGTTCAGCCTGTGACCTGTTTTTTTCCAAATCACTCTCAATCCTCTTCTCATAAAATTCAGCCAAATCCCGGAGCGAGACAATGCCCACGATGTCTGAACCATTAAGCACCGGTATATGCCTGATATTATTGACCCTCATCTTCATGTAAACAGCACTAAAAGACTCATCGGAATTAACAGTTATAGGTTTTTGCGTCATAAAGTCGGAAATCGGTTGCCGCAATAGATCTCCATCGGAAAGCTTTTCAACCAAACTTAAAAGATCTCTCTCGGTAAACACACCAACCAATTTCTGCTTTTCCACCACCAACATCGCCCCGATTCTATGCTCCCGCATCATCCGAATAGTCATTCTCAGCGAGTCCGTCGCATCCATAAGCACCGGATTTTCAGTCATCCATTGATCAATCCGATCTCTATCAATATCCATAAATACTTTATCCTCGATTAGGAATTTATCGCCGCCAATTACAATAACAATAACCGATCTTCACAAACCTGCCTCCAACCCCTTAAACTTAGCAATTATTACGCCAGCAATTATTACGCCAGCATTCCCCCTCCGGGGAAATCAGCTCCGCACCCTTAACCGCTAAGCAATAAAAATACAGACTTCAAAAAGAGGGCAAAACCACCAGCTGAGCTTTATCTCGATTTTTCAAGTCATATCATTCACCTGCTGTGACATTTAACGCGGTTGCATATTGCTGTAATAAATTTTTACTACACACACAAACCCCGTAATTTCAACACCTTAAGAGTAAACACGAAACAATATAGGCTTGGTACTTTTATTGCTAAATATCAAAACAGTCAATTTTAATAACTAACACCATACACACCAAGAATTCTTTAGTGCCTTACAGGTTTTTCTTGTTTTTTTACAATAAAATGTTCTGATAAGAGCACTTATTTGCGGGCCTTGCAGTTACTTTTGGGTTGCGGGAGTAATTCCCGCATTTGATATCATTATTCAATAATGAAGGGAGGGTGCAAAACCATGAAAACACTCGAACATGTCAAATTAATGAAGAAAGTACTGATCAATGAAGTAAACCAACTGCCAA
>JAYEGS010000214.1:0-12462 GCA_034659215.1 Pseudomonadota bacterium
GTAATTGCACGTTTGATATTTTTGGCATTGTAATACCTCCGCAGCCTAACCATTGCTATCAAATTTTATCGCTACTCCCTTAAACCACAAACCATAAACCAATGCAATACCTATTTCATCAATAAAGCATCCTTCATATAAAGTAATGTTTCCAACCAGAAATCGGAAATCGGGGACATCACCCGAATATTTGAATAAGATTTCACAAATAATCAGTGGATGTCACCGATTAAATCCCTGAAATATCCAGAGATTGTTGGCAGGGATTGACAATCGGATTTTATCTGGCATACTCTTATATAGAGGTGTTATCGCGCGGCCGGTTTTGAAAAGCCGGTTGAAGATGAGAGCGAGATTGTTAAAACATGAGAGAGTTGGGTTTAAACGATGAAACAGGTTATTACCACGGAAAAGAAGCCGATCAAGCTCTGGCTTGACGATATTGAGCCGAACACCTTTGAGCAGGTTCAAAATCTTGCCAATCTGCCCTTTATCTTTAAGCATGTGGCGGTCATGCCCGATGCTCATCTCGGCTATGGCATGCCGATCGGCGGGGTTATGGCTTCGGCCGAGATGGTGATTCCGAATGCCGTCGGGGTCGATATCGGCTGCGGCATGTGCGCCGTGAGAACCTCGTTGCAGTCGATCTCTACGGCTCATCTGCAAAGGGTTTTGAGCGAGATCAGAAGAACGGTACCGGTCGGTTTCAGGCATCACCAGAGAAGACAGGATCCGGCGCTGATGCCGAAGGCCGTCGGTTACTCGTTAAAGGAGCTGCCGATTGTCTCTCGGGAGTATAAGAGCGCCTTGACCCAGCTCGGCACTTTGGGGGGAGGCAACCATTTTATTGAGATTCAGAAGGGGAATGACGGCCACATCTGGCTCATGCTTCACTCCGGCAGTCGTAATATTGGTTTTAAGGTGGCCAACTACCATAACCGTCTGGCCATCAATCTGAATAGCCGTGAGGGCTCAAAGATACCTAAAAGATGGCAGTTGGCCTTTCTCCCGATCGCCAGTGATGCGGGGCAGAGATATCTGAGTGAGATGAATTTTTGTGTCGAATTTGCCTATGCCAATCGCAAACTTATGATGGAGCGCATCCAGGCGGCTCTTTTGGCGGTCGTCCAGCCCGTCTTTTTTGAGCCGCTTATCAATATTGCGCATAACTATGCGGTTATGGAGAGACACTTTCACAAAAATGTCATGGTTCATCGAAAAGGGGCGACCCGGGCCGAGGACGGTGAGATCGGTATCATTCCCGGTTCCCAGGGGACTCCGAGTTATATTGTTAAGGGTAAGGGCAACAGCGAAAGTTTCGCCTCTTGTGCTCATGGTGCCGGGCGCAAGATGGGGCGTAAACAGGCCCAGCGCCAGCTCAATCTCAGCCGCGAGCAGAAACGTTTGGATGATCAGGGGATCATCCATTCCATCCGTCGTACCCGGGATCTGGATGAGGCAGCCGGGGCCTATAAGAACATCGATGAGGTGATCGATAACCAGCTTGATCTGGTCGAGGTGTTGGTGGAGTTACGCCCTTTAGCCGTAATCAAGGGCTGATGGCGTTGTAAAAAGTTCCGATCTTCTGCGTCGTCGTGTTTTTTCAGACACTCGACATACTACTTGTATGGTCTCGCGCCTGAAAAACCACGACTCCTTGCATATCGAAATTTTTACTTAGCCATCCCGTGATTTTTTATGCCAAAAATCCAGAGGAGCTTAACATGCAGCGGATATTGGTAACCGGTGCTACCGGCCAGATCGGTTCCGAGCTTATTCCGGCTTTGCGTCAACGTTATGGGGCCGACAGGGTTATCGCCGCCGGCCATAAGAGAAAACCGGAGAGCGACTTGCTTGATTCCGGTCCCTATGTTGTTTTTGATGTGCGTCGGAGGACGGCTTTGGAGGAGGTTGTCGTTCGTTATAAGATCGACACCATCTATCATCTGGCCGCCTTGCTCTCGGCGACGGCCGAGGCTCAGCCGGAACGCGCCTGGGATATCAATATCAATGGTTTGTTCAATGTTCTTGAGGTGGCGCGCGTCCATGGTTGTGCGCTCTTTCATCCCAGCTCTATCGGTGCCTTCGGCCCCTCCACGCCCCGTGATAATACTCCGCAAGAGACCATCCAGCGGCCGACCACTATCTATGGTATAGCCAAGGTTACCGGTGAATTGCTCTGCGACTATTACTCCAGTAAATTCGGCGTTGATACCCGGGGCTTGCGTTATCCCGGCCTGATCTCCTATAAAACGCCGCCCGGCGGCGGAACCACCGATTACGCCGTTGAGATCTTCTATAGTGCTATAAGAGATGGGCGTTATACCTGCTTTCTTGATGCTGCTACCCGTCTTGATATGATGTTCATGCCTGATGCCATCCGGGCCGCCATCGAGTTGATGGAGGCGGATGCCTCTCGACTTCGGCACCGCAATGCCTATAATCTTTCGGCCATGAGTCTGACACCGGTCGAGCTGGGTCAGGCAATCAAGGAGCGGATTCCTGGTTTTGTCATGAGTTACGAGGTCGATCCGCTGCGCCAGGCAATTGCCGATTCCTGGCCTGACCGGCTGGACGACAGTGCCGCCCGCACCGAGTGGGGCTGGCAGCCTGAGTATGATCTGGAAAAAATGACTACGGTTATGCTCGCCCAGCTCTCGGTAGAACTCAATCTCTAAGAAATGGAGCTATTGGTTTTGACTTGATGAGATAAAGCTCAAGCCGGGTGTCGGCTGAGGTTAAAAGGGAGGGGATTATGGCGCTTGACGGGCTGCTTGAAGTTGTTGGTAAAAGATTGGCCAAGTTGCGGGCCGATGGTCTGGCCAAAGGTTCGGAAAAGGTTATTTGCGAGGTTGTGCCGGCGGCCGCCGGCAAGGGGCCCCGCTACCGGCTTGCGGGTTATGGTGAGCGCCGGTTTTTGCGGATGAACTCCAATTCTTATCTCGGGCTTTCGTTGCATCCCGAGGTTATCGCCGCAGCCGAGACAGCGATGCGGCATTTTGGCAGCGGACCGGGCGCGGTTCGCTTTATCAGCGGAACCTGTCAACCTCATATCGAGCTCGAAAAAGAACTCGCCCGTTTTCACGGCCGGAATGCCTGTATGCTTTTTTCCGCTGCCTACGCCGCCGTTCTGGGCGTCCTGCCGCAGCTCATCACGTCTGAAACCGTGGTTTTGAGTGATGCTTTGAACCACAACTCGATCATCAATGCCCTGCATTTGGCCGTCCCGGCCAAAAAGGCGGTCTACCACCATCTCGATATGGGCGATCTCGAATATCTGATCAAGGAGTATGTCGGTAAGGCCCGCCGCCTGCTTGTCGTCAGCGACGGAATCTTCAGTATGCGCGGCGATTACGTGCCTCTATCCGAACTGGTCGAAATCTGTCGGCGTTATGAAAAGCACTTTGTCGAAGGAATTGTTACGGTGGTTGACGATTCGCACGGGGTCGGGGCTTTGGGCGAGAGCGGGCGCGGGGTTGAGGAGGTTTGCCGGGTTCGGGCCGATATCCTGGTGGCAACACTGGGCAAGGCATTCGGGGTTAACGGTGGTTATGTCGTGGCTCCGCAGACGATTATTGATTATCTTCGGGAGAGCGCGCCCTTCTATATCTACTCAAATCCATTGAGCCCGGCCGAGGCCGCAGCGGCTTTGGCAGCGTTGCGCTTGCTGGAGAGCCCGGAAGGTCGGGAGAGGTTGAACCGCATACGTTTCCTGACCCGCCGTTTTGACGCCGGGGTTACGGCTTTGGGCTATGAGATTATCCCCGGCCCGCATCCTATCGTGCCGCTGATGATCCGCGACAGCGAAAAAACTGCAGCCCTAGTCGAGCATCTGTTGGCCCATGATATCCTGGTCACGGGTCTCAACTATCCGGTGGTTCCCAAAGGTGATGAAGAGATTCGTTTCCAGATCTCGGCCGACCTCACTAAAGACGATATCGACCAGGTTCTTAATGTTCTCAAAGATTTTGGCGCAACCGGAAAGTAAAAGGAGGTAGTGATGGAGAATAATCCGGTAATTAAGAGCTGTTATTACGCCCTTTGTCATACCCCGGATCTTGTTCGTTACGGTTCCAAACCTCGGCGGGAACTGGCTTTAGAACCGGCTCTTGGTGCCCGGTTGGCGGCCTCTTTGCGGAGTTATCACGAAGCCGTGAGCTATCCGCCGAATCAGACATTTATCGGCAATTTGACGCCGGATGAGCTGGCTAAGCTGCCTCGGCCCTGGTTTAAAACCCCGGTCGATCTCAGGCTTAAAGAGCGCAAGGTGCATGGCTCTTTCGGCGAAATTATTGATCAGGAGAGCTTTTATAGCCTCCTGCAACTGGCCGATGTCTTGCAACCGCCGCTCTTTACTGTGTCGGTGCCGGTTGCCGCAAAGTCACAGAAGTCTCTTTTAGGTAGCCTCAGTCTCTGTCCTGATGAGAAGGTGCCGGTAGAGGGGGCTCTGCCCCTTTTTCTCGGTGCGAAACTTTATGGCTATTTTCAGGGTGATCAGCGTTCAGAGGGGCGGGATGATGAGAACCTGGCGGCACCCATTCTTTTGGAGAACCTGGCGGCCAAGGCTTCCGGCGCTCTGGCCCTGAAGGGGCTTTTGCAACGGGCTGCTATTGCGGCTGATGAAATTGACTTTATTATCAGTTGCGGTGAAGAGGCCTGTGGTGACCGCTATCAACGCGGCGGCGGCGGGATGGCCAAGGCGATTGGCGAGATGGGTGGTTGTCTTAAGGCTGCCGGGATGGATCTGAAAAATTTTTGCGCGGCTCCGGCCTCGGCCCTGATGACGGCGGCGGCTCTGGTTAAGAGCGGGCTCTTTGAGAATGTTGTGGTCGTCGGGGGCGGTTCGCTGGCCAAACTCGGGATGAAGTTTCAGGCCTTTCTCGAACACGATTTACCGATTCTTGACGACTGCTTGGCCGCAGTCGCCTTTCTCGTAACCGCGGATGACGGCTTAAGTCCCAGTATCCGGCTTGAGCCGGGTGCCGTGGGCACCGTGCCGGTCGGGGCCGGCACTTCAGACGAGGCGGTTTTTCGTCACTATTTTTTAAAACCTCTGCAAAGACTCGGTCTCAAATGTCGCGATATAGATCGCTATGCGGTCGAATTGCAGAACCCGGAGATTATGGGGTACTCAGGTTCCGGCGATGTCGCGGCCAAAAACTATCGCAAGCTTGCCGCCCTGGCAGTTCGTAGCGGAGAACTCGAAAAAGAGGAGATGAAGGCCTGGGTTAAAGCCATCGGCATGCCCGGTTTCGCCCCGACCCAAGGTCATATCCCTTCTGCGGTTCCTTATATCGGGCACGCCCTGGCGGCGTTTGCCCGCGGCGAGGTCGAGCGCGTCATGTTTCTCTCTCGGGCCAGCCTCTTCCTGGGACGCTGCACCAACCTTATGGACGGGGTCTCCTTTATTCTGGAGCGCAACCCCAAAACAAAAACTGCTAATCTCTGATTCGGCCAAAGCCGGAAAGTGCAAAAAGGAGGGGGGTATTATGCTCAAGGGGAAAAAAGCCATTGTTTTCGGTGAACGGGACGATATCTCCGGCAAAACCGTGAGTGTCTGCCTGGTCGCAGCCGGGGCTGAAATCGTCTATGAGGCGACCGCCTGTTTTGTCTGAACCTCAGCCGGTGCCGTAGGTCTTACGGCCCAGGATGAGGTCAAAAAACTGGCCGAAAAGTACGGAACCGAAGATCTGGTTGTCGTCTTTGGTCTCAATCAGCCTTTTACCCTGCGGATTATGGCCCAGACCTTCAAGGGGGGCGATCCAAGTTACGCCGGATCTTTGGCCGGTGTCGCCTTAGGCCTCAAGAGCTACCATATCCTGGAGCTCAAGGATGAGATTCCCGAAGAATTATGGGACGACAACATGGGGATGGCCGAACTCGAACTTGATGATGAAGTTCAGGCTGAGATTAAAAGGATAATGGCGGAGGTTCGCTCTTAATCAAAGGACCGTCTGTTCTTTAATATCTGTAGTCAGAGCCTTAAGGCACTTTCGAGCCAGTTCCCGGCGCAGTTTTCGCTCCTCTTCCGGGCTTTTTTCGGGATCGCCGAAAGGATGGGGGATGGCAATTGTCGGGACGATGCGGTTGGCTCCCACGGTCTTTGAGATCGGGACGATGGAACAGGCGTGAACGACCGTTAAACCAACTCTCTCTATCTCTTTGGTCATCGTTGCGCCGCAACGGGTGCAAGTGCCTCAGGTCGAGGTCAGGATGACCGCCTGGACACCGTCGGCAACCAGTTTCTTGGCGATTTCCCGGCCGAACTGTTGGGCCTTGGCGACCGGCGTGGCATTGCCGACGGTAGCGTAATAGTAGGGGTGGAGTGAGCCGAAGGCCCCTTGCTTTTCGAGTTCGCGCACCGCATCCAACGGCAGAATTCGGTTGGGATCCTGATTGGCGAAGGTCGGATCATAACCGCCATGCGCGGTTTCGTGGGTTTTCGGGCTGAAGGTGCGCAAATTTTTAAGCGGGTAGGTGCCAAAGCAACCGGCATGGGCGGCTTCAATCCGATCCGGGTTGCCCCGGGGTACGATTCCGCCCGAGGTGACCAGGGCTAGTCGGGCATGCCGAATATCCTTGATCGGCGGGGCCGGGGCGATGCGGTCAAAGCTGGGCATGGCGTATTCGCTACAAAATGGTTCACCATTGATTTTTTGCAAAAGTATCTTTAGCGCCCGTTTGGTGCCGGTCTCCGGGGCAAAATAGTTTTGCCGTCGCCCTTGTGGAATATAGTCATCAATTTCAGGCAGGAGGGCTTCCCGGCACAGCCTTTTAAGGCCGAGTCGCACCATCTTTTTGACGGACTCTTCCATGGTCAGGACATCGGCGCCGGCTTTGGTGATGAAGACCTGTTTGCGGTACTCGCTGACGGCCGGGTTCTGGTCAAACATCGCGGTTACCGCCGGGATTGCGAAATGTTCTTCAACCCCCTGACAGAGGGCGCCGCAGCCGAGGCCGTAACGTCCGGCATTGAAGGCCGGGCCCGCCAGGAGCAGTTGGGGGCGTTGATCGGCAGTCTTGGCGAAGGGTTCTTCAAGCAGAGTCAGGATCTCGGCGATAGCGCTCTCGCCCTTTTCAACGATATAGTTGTCGCCGAAAACTAAGGTTGCGACCACCTTGATTTCGGGAAAGAGTTTTTCGAGCAGGTGCCCGGGGCCTTGGGCTCCGGGCATCAGGCGGGGTGCCAGATTGGCCTTCTCTTCCCCGCCCAAACCGGCGAAAAACTGGTTGAGAGCATGGATTATCCGTTGTTTTTCGGCCATTTCAAACCTCTCTGGTGCTGAGTTTCTGAGTCCCGAGTTCATTGGTGGCGCCGATGATCCCCTGGAGCTCGATCTCCAGGCTGCCATCATCCTTAAGGCTCTGCGGGTAGGCCCCGGCCAGTCGGCCCAAATCCCGGAGTGGGCCGATAACCCGTGGCATCGGCGGCAGCAGGATACGCTGGTTGGCGTTGCCGGTCGAGACTATGGCATCGGCTTTAGGCGTGGCATCGGCCAGGGATTGAGAGAGGCCATCCGGTCCGGCGAACTCATCGGTCAGGGCACAGGTTTTTATCCCGGCCTCTTCAAGGCCGCGGACCAGCATCATCAGGTCGGCGTCCGGGTTGCCGAAGCCCTCTTTCGAGATGATGACTCCATCCGGCTGCAACTCCTGGAGCAGGGCAACCGCTTTTTTGGCGGCCGCCTCCTTTTCGCTCAGTCGTGTGGGCTCGGGGCTCAGGACGACGCCGATAAAATCAAATTCCCGGCCGTCGCCCCGGTAGAGTTCTAAGAGCAGGGGATTGTTTTGGTGGTGCCAACTCGTGTTCTTGTCGCAGGCCGAGACGCAGTTTCCCGAGACGATGGCATTATCTTGTAAAAGGTGGGGGGCGATGGTGCAGGGCAGGCCCGCCGTTTTCACATTTTCGCCAAAGAGGTAGCTGTCGTGTAGGAGGCCCTGGCTTAAGAGCAGGTAGAGATAGGCTATGCGGGGCCGGTTGGAGATTCGGCGGTTCGGATCAGGGGCGTTAAAGGTTAGAATCTCGTCCGGGGTGATCGTCCTGGCGGCCTCTCCCAGGAAAGCGGCCGCCGCGAGACCGGCTTGGCGGATAACCTCTTCATGGCTATGGGGGGTGAGCGTTGGATCGACAGCAATCTCTAAAACCACATTCAAGGTCTCGGAAAATGGGGTATAGCGAGCTCCGGGGCCGCTCATATCAATGATCCCTTCCTGAAAACCGACAATCCGGCCGCAGGTCACGACGGCAACGTTTTTCAAACGATGATTGCGCCCGCTGCCGGGTTTAGTACCGCTGACCTTGCACCAGGGCTCAATGACATCCTTAATACAGATTATGCGGCAGGCATCGCCCGGTCGAACCAGGCTGACGGTCACCTTTTCGATTCGGTGATCTTGGGCTTTGAGCTGTTCGCCTAAATTATCTCCGGCAATCGTGAGGCATTTTCCCCGGAGTCCGGTCTGCTCTCCGAATACGATCTCTTGTACATTGATATTGCCTATCTCAAGTCCCATTATAATCTCCTAAACTCATATTTCACGGGGATAAACTACTGCCGCGAGGATATAGAAACCGACGGCAAATATAACAACCGCACTGAAACCGAAATGGGTGGCCCCTAAGGTTGCCAGTATGGCGCTGATAACTGAGGCACAACCGTTGATGCCCCAGGCCCAGGGGAGGAGTTCGGGGGCGCGGTTGGTCAGGCGGGTCAGTCCTAAGGGAAACGGCATGCCCATGCAAAAAGCCAGAGGGGCGATGAGGCCGAGGGAGATGAAAATCTTCAGCGGGTCGGGCAGCCTGAGAAGATGGTGGAAAATGGTGGGCAGCAGGTTCAGGTAGAGCAGGGCAATTATGGTAATCCCGGCTACCGGTAGGTGGAGGGAGGGTTGACGGCTACAGAAATTGCTTCCCCATCCGGCAAAGAGCAGAAAACCGGCGATCACCACGCCCACGGCATAGAGGGGGTGACCAAGGAACAAGATAAATTTCTGGATAAAGGCTATTTCGATGAAGAGAAAGGCGATGCCGAGAGAAAAAAAGTAGGTCACCACCCACCAGCGTTCGCTGCGAATGGAGGTTGCATGCGAAGGTGTCGGCCGCCTGTGTCCTACGATAGTTCCCCCGAACCAAAGAGGGAGTAGGATGAACAGGAGGCTGGCCGGAATAGCTTGGATAAGGGTGACGATGAGGAGCAGATAGCCCTGTTCCAGCAGAGGCAGGCCCCCTTTGGCCCGCAACGACAACAACTCGGCCAGCGAACTCCATTTGAAGAAGTGAAAAAAATAGGGCCGGTCGTCGGTGGCGGGCTTCAGGTTAAATTTATAACGTGAGAAAAAATCTTCCCTCTGTTCCCGATCCAGAATGGCCGCAGTCCCGGCAAAAAAATAGGGTCGGTCGAGAAGGTTGTAGCGGTTGGCCTCTGCAACGCCGATACCGGGATAATAGGCCAGGTCAAAGGATCGTTTTTGGCAGAATTTTTGTAATTCCCGGATATCTTGGGGAGTCAGCATGCCATTTTTTATGAGCAGGGTACTTGTTTTCCAGCTCCGGATTAGGATCAGCCGGCGGCCGGGCTCTTGCACCCCCATCTCTTCAAGGGCGGCCACGGCGGTGGCAAAAAGCTTGAGAGCATCCCGGGGAGGGAGTTTGATCCAGCGGGTGATGGCCAATAGTCCATTTGGGTGCAAATGGTCAATGTACTCGATGAGGGCTTCGGTGGTGTAGACGTAACTTTCGCTCAAAGCGTAGAGTCCGGCGGATGAGGCACTGAAGGCATCAAGCAGGGCGAGCTGGATCAGATCATATTTTCTTTTGCCGCCGGCGACAAATGACCGAGCCTCGTCGATGTGCAGATGGATGTTTTCGGCTCTGTACAAATCTCCGGCAAAATCTTTAAAGGTGTGTTTTACCAGGTCTGCAACCTGCGGGTTCAATTCCACCGCGTCGATTCTGTCGGCCGCAAAATATCTGGCTTGCAGCACATCCGCACCTCCACCGGCACCTAACACCAGAACCGAAGGACGGCTGAGAAGGTGATAGGGCAGGGCTGAGGTGAGATAGTCCATATAGGTAAATGAGTCTTGTCGGTTATCATTTTCAGTAATAACACTAAGACCTTCGCCATCCGTGAAAACAGCTAGTTGGGCCGGAGGTTCACAGGGTGCGTTAAGGCTTAAGCCGGGAGCTTGGCGAAAGGGAATGACCGGGCTTTGCACCACGGTTAAAAATCCGAGCGGACTGCTACGTTCCGCCACTATCTCGGTGCCGACCACGGCAAGGGTTTGCCTGAGACTTTTGTAAGGGGACAGCTGTAAAAGTGGCGACCATTGGTGCAGGACAAAAGGTAGAGAGAGTCCGCTGAACAACAATAGGGCTACTATCCAGCGGGGCTGGATGCGGCACTCGAACATTGCCACCGCAGCACTTAAAAGTCCGGCGGAGCCGATAATGTAGAGGGCCGTCACGGGGGAGACCAGGAAAAGCAGAATGATGATAGCAAGTGCCCCAAGACCGGCGCCAAGCAGGTCGCAACTATAGATACGAGGGATATTTTTGGTGAAACTGACCAAGGTCAGACCGATACAGTTGGCTACGGCGAAAAAAGGCACACTGAGCAGCAAATAGAGGAGCAGTAGATAGAAGAGTTGATGGCTTCCCCAGGCCATTTCCAGTGGGTTAAAGGGGATCTGTTGGACGCAGAGAAAGCCGGCCACGCTGGATATGGCAAAGAGCAGGGCGTTGGTCATGAAAACGGCGGGAAAGTGATGGGAAAATCGCTTCCCGGCTAGGGTGAGAAACGCCCCGCTTGCGCCATAACCCAAGAGGGAGAGGCTGATAACCATGTAGGCGAAATGGTGCCACTGGATAATCGAAAAAAGCCGGATCAGGAGAATTTCATAGGAGAGTGCAGTGCCCGAAAGCAGGGCAATGGCAATAAATGGAGGGCGCATTAATGCTCTCCGGTTAACGGTACAAAGCGCACCGGTAGAATCTGGCGGGTGCTGACGCTGCCATCAGCGCGTTTTTCGATGAGCAGCAGGAATTGGGTCATAAACGCGCCACCCACCGGTATGATCATTCTGCCGCCCGGTTTCAGTTGTCGGATAAGGGGAGGAGGTACTTGCCCGGCTGCCGCAGTGACCATGATGGCATCAAACGGGGCCTGTTCCAGCCAGCCATAGTAGCCGTCGCCAAGTTGCGTCGTAACGTTGCTGTAGCCAAGGTCGGCCAGGCGTTTAGTTGCTGATTTATGCAGGGGTTCAATGATCTCTATGGTGTAGACCTGTTCGGCAAGTTCCGCCAGAACCGCGGCCTGGTAACCGGAGCCGGTGCCGATTTCCAGGACTACATCTGATGGTTTTAGCTTGAGCAGATCCGTCATGATCGCAACGATATAGGGCTGTGAAATGGTCTGCCCTTCACCAATCGGTAACGGCCTGTTGTTATAGGCATAGGGTATGAGTCTATTCGGAACAAATTTGTGGCGGGGGACTGTGGCCATGGCCTGCATGACCCGGCTGCCTAGTTTTTTTTTGTTCAGATAGCTGCTGGTGGCATACACATCGTTTTCGATCTGTCTTATCAGATTTGCGCGTAAATGGGCGTACTTATCAACACTCTCCGCCTGACTCAGGGGGCCGAAAAGCAGGATCAGAAAAACGATAGCCGTAATATTAGCAAATCGGATCATATCGCAACTCTACTCCTTACCTTCGCTGTTTTCGCTTATCCGTATCCCGTAAAAGGTTCAGGTTGGAGCGGCGGCGAGGGCGGGCCTGTTTCAACCGAGAACCAGCCCCTCCCCCTCCGTCGTCCGCTTCAATCTGTTATGCCGCGTACCATCATCTTCCAAAGATGATTTAGGTTGTCTGCTGAGTATACCAGTCTGACTCCGAAGCTTTTTACGCCCCGCAGGAAGTGCCCTTGGGGTGCGACGCCATCATCATCATTAAGACTCATAAAAAATAGGGTCGCCCAGCTCATTGAGGGTGAAGTTGTAGAAAACATGATGTCCATCGTAGTCAAGAACCCGCAAATCGTCGCTCTGATAAAGGTCGCCCATGACTACGTCCAAGTGCTGACCATATTTTTCCTTTAGTATCTCCTCAGGGACTTCATAAGCGATGAACTTTTTGATCCCTTTTGTTGATAGTTTCTCGACAAGGCTAGGATTTGTCAGAGATTCATACGATGTTAAAATCAGAATGGGCCCTGAACCTGTAAAAAAAATTCCTGCTTTCATAATGATTCCTCCTTCCGGTTGTTTAGGAAACGCTGCAAACGTTTCAATTATTGGGGATGATACGCATTAAAAGAAGTCACGCAGCATAATGTTTAAAGCAAATTTTTTTCGGTATTCGGCATAGCACTCTACCCGGACAATAAACACGCAGTCGGTTTTGTTCTTTGTGGTTGTTGGGCGGTTTTACTCCTCACCGGTAAGCGGTACAAAGGACACA
>JAYEGS010000215.1:0-12435 GCA_034659215.1 Pseudomonadota bacterium
GCTGAACAGTTGCAGCTATTTTTGTGTGCGAGTCTTAAGGTTACTGCTTTCACGCCGGCAATTTTTATGCTATATCACTGATTATGACTACGACTACCTTTCACGAAAGCGATTTTTTGGTTTTGGGCAGCGGTATTGCCGGACTCTTTTTTGCTCTGCAAATGGCTGATTCCGGGGTTGTCCATATTATTACCAAAAAGAAGGAGACCGATACTAATACCAATCTGGCTCAAGGCGGAATTGCGGCCGTGCTTGATGCAGCGGACTCTTTTGCCGGTCACGTTGAAGACACGATGCGGGCCGGGGTTGAACTCGGTCATCGTGAGGTGGTTGATCTGGTGATCAGAAAGGGGCCTGAATGTCTTAAAGAGCTGATCGCTATGGGGGTCTCTTTTAGTCGGAATCCCGATTCCGCGACCGGTTATGATCTGGCTCGTGAAGGGGGCCATTCATGTCGTCGGATTCTCCATGCGGCGGACTGGACCGGTCGTGAGATTGAAGAGGTGTTGGTGGCCCGCTGCCGGGAGCATGAAAATATTGTTCTCTGGGAAGATATGGCCGCCATCGATCTGCTGACGGCGCACAAATGGCTCGGAGCTACCCGTAAAGATGATTATTGTTGGGGAACCTATGCGCTTGAGCGGGCCACTGGCCGGGTTCATGCTTTTGTTGCCGGATCGACTCTGTTGGCTAGCGGCGGGGCCGGCAAGGTCTATCTTTATACGACCAATCCCGATATCGCGACCGGGGACGGGGTGGCCATGGCCCAGCGGGCCGGGGTCAAGATCGCCAATATGGAGTTTTTCCAGTTTCATCCCACCTGCCTCTATCACCCTTCAGTGAAGAATTTTCTTATCTCTGAAGCGGTGCGCGGTGAAGGGGCGATTTTGAAACTGAAGAACGGTTTTCCATTCATGGCCATCTATGATGAACGTAAAGAGCTGGCGCCTCGGGATATTGTGGCCCGGGCGATCGATTTTGAGATGAAAGCGGGCGGCGACGATTGTGTCTTCTTAGATATCAGTTTTAAACCGGCAGCTTTCATTCGGGAACGTTTTCCCTTGATCTATTCCACCTGTCTTAAACTCGGGATCGATATAACTAAAGAGCCGATTCCGGTGGTTCCGGCAGCTCACTATCTTTGTGGTGGGGTGCAGGTTGATCGACGGGGGCGCACCTCATTGCCGGGTCTTTATGCCTCCGGTGAGGTGGCCTGTACCGGTCTGCATGGGGCTAATCGTCTGGCCAGTAACTCGCTTTTGGAAGCGGTGGTCTATAGTTCTCTGGTGGCGGCTGATATTAAAAAAGAGCGTTCGCGAAAATCGTTGAGTCTGCCTAAATTTCCGGAGTGGCGTTATACTCATAAAAATGATCCCGACGAGAAGGTGGTGATCACTCAGAACTGGGATGAAATCCGCCGTTTTATGTGGAACTACGTCGGTATCGTGCGCTCTCATAAACGTCTCTTAAGAGCTAAGCGGCGCATCGATTCCCTGGTTCATGAACTCCACGAGTTTTATTGGGATCAGGCCCTTTCGGTCGATCTCCTGGAGCTGCGTAATATTGCCGTAGTTGCTGATTTGATCATTACTTCAGCTCTCTATCGTAAAGAGAGTCGAGGGCTGCACTATAATATTGATTATCCCGAACATGATGATACCCATTGGCTGGTTGATACCGTACTCGAAGACGGTCAATGTTACAGTCAGAGAATTTGATGTAATTATGAATAATGTAAAAACAATCAGTTGTCCTCTTACCGATATAGATTTTGCTGATCGGACTTTTCCTTTTTCTTATGGAACCTGGCCTGTTCGTTTAGAAAAATCGATTGCGACAGCCGGCCTCTTGCAGCCGCCGTTACTGGTGGCCGGTGAGAATGGTTTCCTGATTGCCTGCGGTCGGCGGCGACTAGAGGTGCTCAGGAAATTAGCTGAGGATTCCGGTGAAGCTGAAATTTCCGTCAATCTTGCCGAAAACAGCAGCCTGCAGGAACTTTTTCGGCGGGCGCTCTGGGAGAACCTGGCGATCCGTGAGTTTAATCTGGTTGAAACGGCGGATATCTATAGCGCGGCTTTAAAGATTTTTACCGTAGATGAGGTTGAGAAAGAGATTATGCCGGCCCTGAAAATACCTGTACGGTCGCGTTTTCGAGGGCGTTGTCAGGCGATTTCCGGTTTCTCTCAAGAGCTGCGTGATCTGCTGGCGGCGGGCAGTGTCGATGCGGAGACGGTTGACCTTATTAAGGAGTGGTCAGCCGACGAGAGAAGCGCGTTGATCGACTTGGTTACAGAGTCTAATTTACGGCGTAATAAATTGCGCGAGGTGGTAGGTCGTCTTGACGATCTGGCCCGTCGCGACCAAATTTCACCGCTTGAACTCCTGACGGCAGTTCGGCAAACCGCTTTGGATGAGGCCGGCAAAATCGATGTCGAACTGTTGCGCCGCCATCTCAAAGCCCGACTCTATCCCCAATTGACTGCGGCTCACCTTGAGTTTGTAGTTCGTCAGGAGAAATTCCCCTGGCTTAAGCATTTCCGTCTCGACCCGCCGCCCGATTTTGAAGGGGGAGATTATCGTTTGAGCTTTACCTTTACTGGCTCTAAAGAGTGGGGAAAAATCTGTGCTCAGCTTAATGCCGTAGCTCTGGAAGATATCGATGAACTCTGTCGCCGTAGTTAGTCACCCTCCTAAATATTCGCGTTCTCTTTTTCGGCCGACGACCGTGCTGGTTGAAGATGAGGCTGCCGATTATCCTCTGGTCGAGTCGATTATTGAGCGTTTACCCAACGCTGAAGTTGTTGTCGTCAAACGTCCGACTAGCGCCGACCTGGCTCGTTTGAGTCAAGAGTTCAGCCCGCTTACAACGCTGCTTTTGGCCCGGCACCGCGGTCGCTTCCTGAAAGCTTGTCCGGGAACCGCTGAGACTTATCGTTGTTGTCTCTATCAGATCCTGCATCTTGGTTTAGGTTGTAATATCGGTTGCAGTTATTGTGTTCTTCAAGGTTATCTTAATAATCCTTTCATCACCCAGTTTGTTAACCTTGACGATGCTTTTGCCGAACTTGATCGTGAGCTGAAACGTCCGGGAACTTTTTATCGTATCGGTACGGGAGAGTTTACCGATAGCCTTTTCATGGATCCCATGACCGGGCTGGCTCCACGGCTGCTCGATTATTTCGGGCGTTGTCAAAATGCCGTGCTTGAGTTGAAAAGCAAAAGTGTGGCGATTTCAGGGCTCCTCGATTATCCCGGAGAGATCGGCGAGACGATTGTCTCCTGGAGTCTGAATGCGCCCCAGGTATGCGCCAAAGAGGAGGGGCATGCGGCTACGATTGAGGAGCGCTTGACGGCTGCCGCTTTGTGCCGTCAGCGGGGTTATCGGATCGGGCTCCATTTTGATCCGCTGATCGATTTCCCCGGTTGGGAGGATGAGTACCGGCAGACCGTAGCTTCTATCTTTACTCATCTTAAAGGGGATGATATTATCTGGATCTCGATTGGCGCTTTTCGTTTTATGCCTCAGGTCAAAGAGGTGCTCAAAGAGAATCATCCCCAGACCAATATTACCGCCGGTGAGTTTATTCGCGGTTTGGATGGTAAACAGCGCTATTTTAGTGCTATTCGGCGTCGGCTCTACCGTTTTCTGGTGACTGAAATCAGACGTTATGCCCCGAACGTTTTTATCTATTTCTGTATGGAAGACCAATACCTCTGGCAGGATACGTTCGGCCGGGCTCCGGCCGACAATCAGGAGTTAGGCCACTGGTTGGATAAATGTTGTTATCGTTATCATGGTTAAAGAGAATAATTTTCTCATATTTACGCTGGCGGATCATTACTTTGCTCTCGATATAGCGGAGGTGGTGCGGGTTTATCCGGCGGTGGCGGTTGACCGTCTCGGTGAGGGCCCACCCATTCTTTACGGCCTCTTTACGGTTGCCGGAAAAAATATTCCGGTTCTTGATCTGCGCTATCGACTGCATCTGCCGCGCCGCAAGCCAACCCCGGACGATGCTCTGGTGGTGGCCTGCGGCCAAGAGTCCGAGCTCGCTTTTTTTGTTGATACGATTATCGGGGTGCGCTCTTTTGCCGAGGGCGAGCTTTGTGACAGTGCTGCAATCTATCCCGAGATGGCCGAGTATGTCAGCCGTGTAACCGAGATAGACGGTCATACTGTGTGGATTTATACCCTCGATCTTCTCTTTGCCGATCAGGATTTTTCGGCTCTGGTAAAAATCGGCAAAGCCGAAAGCGAACAGCATGCTGAACAGTTACTAAAATAAGATGTAACTATTCAGCGTAGTTTTTCAAACTGTCTCGGTGCGGGGACATTGCTCCAGGCGGCGGCGCAAGCCTTTATGCCGATCTGAGCTGTGTCCCCCTCGAAGCCGGGCGAAGCCAATGTTCGCACCATTTGTAGTGGCTTTAAGGTGATTAGAATGTTTACAGTCAGAAAGTTGGGTTAATTGCTAAATGAGTTGTGCAACCACATCATCCATAATTTTACCGCAGATCGAAGCGTTGAGTCGGCTGATTCGCGAACGTATCGGGCTCGATTTTCCCCGGCGCAAGTGGGATATGTTGCAGCGGGTTGTCGAGGAATTGGCTATAGAGCTCAATTTTAGCGATCCGCAGCCCTTGCTTGAAGAGTTGCTCTACTCGCCTTTAAATGAAAGTCGTCTTAATCTGTTGATTGCCCGGTTGACGGTTGGGGAAACTTACTTCTTACGGGACAAGAATATTTTCACGACTTTGCGGGATCATATTTTCCCCGCCTTGATTGAACAAAAGGTGTCCGAACGGCGGCTTGATCTCTGGTGTGCGGCCTCTTCAACCGGTGAAGAAGCTTATTCCATTGCCATGCTCCTGGATGAGAAGGCGGATTTATTGGAAAACTGGCAAATTAATATCAGAGCCAGTGATATAAACCTTGAAGTTCTCGAAAAGGCCAAAAGAGGGGTCTATTCACAATGGTCATTGCGGGCGACGCCGGAAGCTGTAACTCATAGATATTTTAGCAAAATCGGCAAGAATCAATTTCTTCTGGCCCGCCATATCCGTGAAATGGTCTCTTTTTACCAACTTAATTTGGCCGAAAAAGAGTTCGTTATGCCCGGTTTTAATGGTCAGTTAGCCGATATTATTTTTTGCCGCAATGTTTTGATCTATTTTTCGGCTGAGCTGCAGGCTCAGGTCATCAAGCGTCTGGTCTCCTTGTTGCAGCCGGGAGGCTGGTTGTTGGTCGCCCCTAGTGAGCTGGGTGTGGTTAATCATCCCGATTTGACTCCGATACGTTTTCCCGGTGTCATTGTTCATCAAAAGCTTGATCGGCCTAAATCCGTGCAGACGAAGGTAAGCCGTCCATCAGGTCAGTATGCGGATAGCAAATTTGCTAAACGGTCGGCGGCCGGAAAATTTACCGGGTTGGATTCAGCTTTTGCCGGGGGCGGAAAAAAGTTGCAGTTCTCGGCCCGACTTTGTCCCCGGAGCAGTTCTCTTAATGGGAAAACGCAACCCGACACCGGTTTGACCAATGGAGTTCTTAAGAGTAAAGCCGTTTTTTCCTTAAAGGAGATTCTGCTTCGGGCTCAAGAACTCTTTTTCCAGGAGAGTTACCGTGAGCTGGTTGATCTGATCCCAGATTTTGCCGACTCCTCGATTCAGGATTTAGCTGAATATGCCCCGGTTATGGTTTTAAAGGCTCGTTCATTGGCAAATATAGGTGAACTTGAGGCCGCCGCCGCCGCCGTGGAGCTGGCAGTTAAAGCCGACAAGGTAGATCCTTTTTATTACTATCTTTCCGCCGGCATCGCTCGCGAGCAGGCCGATTACACTGCTGCGGCGGTTTTTTATCGGCAGGCCCTCTTTTTGGATGCAGATTTTGTTATGGCCCATTTTTCACTGGCCACCCTGTTACAGCAAACGAACCGCAAAGCCGCAACCAGACACCTGCGCAATGTTATCGCCTTGCTTGAATCGTTAGAGGATGATGCAGTCTTACCTCACGCCGAGGGGTTAAGCTGCTGTCGCCTATTGGAAATCACCCGCAACTTAGTTGGCAAAGGGTATCAACCTTGAACGAAATTCTTAAAGAGACAGACCCCGCCGCCGCTGGTCAGCGAAGAACTTTGGCCGAGTTGTTGGAGCAACTCAAGCAAATGCGTAACGCTTTTCAGGGGAAATCGGAAATGACCCCGGAAAAGGCCCAGGCGATACTGCAGGCTCGGGCTCAAGCGATCCGGGCCGGCGGATCTGAAGAGGATGAGGGCGAACTCCTTGAAATCCTGGAGTTTACTCTGGGCCTAGAGCGCTATGCTTTTCCTTTGGAGTGGGTCAGCGAGGTTTGCCGGGTTGGTGAAATTACGGAAATTCCGGGAACTCCGGCCTTTGTCAAAGGGGTCGTGAATATTCGTAGCCGGATCTATTCCGTGCTTGATCTCGGCACCCTTTTGGCTCTTCCGGCTAATCCTGATGGAGCCCTTGATCCAGTCGAGGATATATTGCTTGTTCTGGCTTCAGGAGAGATGGAGTTTGCCGTTTGCATTGACCGCCTCGTGGGGGTTGGCTCATTGCCGCGCAAACGTTTCCAGACAAGTTTATCGACCCTGGACAAAATTGCGGCTGAATATTTTAAAGGAGTGACTTCCGACCATCTGGTACTTCTTGATGCGGAGAGACTCTTGAATGATAAGAATATAGTTGTTGGTTAGAGAGGTTTGATGATGAAGTTTATTACTGATAGTTTGATGAAAAAATTGCTGATTCTCTTTTTTGCCGTGGTCGTAATCCCGTTGTCTGCCGTGGCCTGGATCTCTTCGCAATATGCCCGAGAATCATTACGGACAGCCCGTTTTGCCAGTCTTGAGGCGATAAACGAGATCAAGAAAGAGCATATCCTGAACTATCTGGAAAGTCTCAAGTTGAATAGCAAAATGTTGGCTCAGTCTCGCGATGTGAAGCAGACCTATAGTATTCTCCATCAATACCATGAAAATGGTGGCGGAGAGGCCGATGGATCTTTCGATGTCGAGAGTGAGAACTACCAGCATATCTATAATTGTATCGGTTCTATCTTCAAAGACTACATGGCGGTCTACGGTTTTCGTGAAGTCTATATTCTCTGTCGGCAACATGGACATGTTATGTACTCGGCAAATAGGGAGTCGGATCTGGGCAGTAATCTTGAAACCGGGCCCTATAAAGATAGTGGTTTGGCTCGTATATGGCGTGCGGTTTCAGCTTCCGGCAAAGTTGAGATGCTTGATTTTTCCTTTTATGAGCCGATCCGAAAGGCGGCCGCCTTTCTGGGCACCCCGATTTTAGGTGAAGAGGGTGATGTTAAAGCGGTTTTAGCGATTATGCTTGACGGTTCTCAGTTGGATCGTATTGTCGGAAACTATGCCGGGATGGATGAGAGTGGTGAGAGTTATCTGGTGGGTAGTGATTATCTGATGCGCTCCAATTCCCGTTTTAACCAGCAGGCTCTGCTCGTGCAGGAGGTCGATACCGTGGCCGTGCGCAAAGCCCTGGCCGACCAGATCGGGGTTGAAACTATGCTTGATTATCAAGGGGTTGAGGTTCTCACAGCTTATTCTCCTTTGCAGTTGAATGAGAAAATCGGTCTCGATTTTGAGTGGGCCATCATCTCCGAGCTTGAGAGCGCTGAAGCTTTTGTCCCGATGGCTGAATTGGTTAACAATATTCAGGCTCTTGGGGCTCTGTTGCTGGCGGCGGCCCTGTTGGTGGTTTTTCTGGCGGCGCGCTCGATTGTTCTTCCTTTAAAAGTGCTGATGGCTAAAGTTCGCTTGATGGCGGATGGTGATCTGACCGCGAGTGTGCCGAGAACCACGCGCTATGATGAGATTGGCGATCTGCTTAAAGCTTTTAACCTGATGGCCAAGATGTTGCGTAATCAGACCTCGGAAGTGATTGAAGGGGCGGCCACGATTGGCGCGACCATCGCTGAACTTTCGGCGACCACGGCCGAATTGGCCGCTTCGGCAACCCAGAGTTCAAGTGCAGTGGTTGAAATTGCGGCGACAGTGGAAGAGATTCGCCAGACCTCACACCTCTCACATGAGAAGGCCGAGGAGGTTGCGGGTCTGGCTGAGCAGGTGATGCTGCGGGCGGAAAGTGGTCGCAATGAGACTGCCAAGGCGGTTACCGGAATGGATCAAATAAGAGACGATGTGGCCGCAATTGCCGAAGGGATTATTAGTTTAAGTGAACAAAATCTCAATATCGGAGAGATTATCGAAGCGGTCAGTAATTTTGCCGATCAGTCCAATATGTTGTCAGTCAATGCCTCGATAGAGGCGGCTAAAGCCGGTGAGCATGGTAAAGGTTTTGCCGTGGTCGCCCAAGAGGTTAAAGCTCTGGCCGATCAGTCGAAAGAAGCGACCACCCAGGTGCGGCGTTTGTTGGGTGATATTCAAAAAGCCACCAGTAGTGCGGTGATGGTTACCGAAAGGGGCGGTAAAGCGGTCGATAAAGGGGTCGAACAAACGGAAAAAGCGGGTATCGAGATTGATACTATGGCCGATATGAGTCGGGCATCGGCCGATGCCTCGGTTCAGATTGTCGCCTCCAGTCAGCAGCAACAGATTGGTATGGATCAGGTCGCCCAGGCGATGGAGGGGATCAAGAGTGCCAGTCGGCAAAATGTCGAAGGTGCCCGGCAACTGGAGTCGGCGATCGACAATCTTGGTAAACTGGGTCAGAGATTGCAACAGCTGTCAGCCGGATTGAAGGTTTAGACGATGCGCGAAGAGGAGCTTTTGCTGAAACTGCGCGAAGCTTTTCAGGCCGAGGCCGGCGAACGTCTCAGCAGTATCTTCGCCAATCTGGCGTTTTTTGAAAAAGCTTCTGCCGTGGAAGCTCGTCAACCTCTGATAGAGGTTCTGTTTCGTGAAGCTCACAGCCTCAAAGGAGCGGCTCGGGCGGTTAATTTGAGCTTAGTGGAAACCCTCTGTCAAGCTCTGGAGGGTATCTTTTCATTGCTCAAAAAGCACAATCCTCAACCGCAGCCGATTTTGCTCGATCTTCTTTATGATGGGGCGGCCTTGTTGGAAAAGGTTATCGCCGATCCCGAAGCTTTTGCTCAAGAGCCCGGGGAAAATGAATTTGCCTCTCTGCTTGGGCGACTGGCAGAGATTGAAAACAGTGGTCTTGATCTTTTTCTGGCGGGCTCTGCGCAAACGAAATCGGCAGCGGAACCTGAGGTTGTGGTTCAAACTTTGCCGAAGCCTGATTCAAGCCGGAGTGAGGGTGTTGATCCTGTTGTAGATCCGGCTGTAGAACCGGATAAAAGTGCCGCTGTGGTTGCGCAAAGTGGGGCACCTGGGGCAGAGACTTTACGTATTGCAACAGCAAAGCTGGATGGGTTGATGTTGGTGGCCGAAGAGTTCACCTCTTTGAAGTTGGCTCTGCATCAACATCGTTTGCTGCTTCGCAGCATGCTCCAGGGTTTTTCCGGTTGGGAGAAAAAGTGGGGTCAGACAAAGGCCGAAATTCAGTCGTTGGGTCGCAATCTCGGGGATTTGGCAGAGTGGTCGCGGTGCGTTGGATTTCTCGACGAAAATCATAAATTTGTTAAAAGTCTTGAACAACAACTGCGTGATTTGGGCAGTCGTGTCGAAAGTGATCGACGGACTCAGTCAGGTCTTGTCGAAGAACTGCTTGATCGGGTCAAGGATATCGCTATGCTGCCGATTGAGACCCTTTTCTCGCCGATGCCGAGGATGGTCAGAGAACTGGCTCGGGAGCTCGGGAAAAAAGTTGAGTTTGAATTTTCCGGTGGGGCGATTGAGGTTGATCGCCGGGTTCTTGAAGAGATGAAAGACCCGATTATTCACCTTCTCCGTAACGCCGTCGATCATGGTCTTGAAACGCCGGAAAGCCGGGTCGCGGCGGCTAAAGATCCGCTCGGCCGGGTTTTGTGTACGGTTTCGCAGAGTGACGGTACATCGATTGATATTACAATTGTTGATGATGGTCAGGGGATTGATTGTGAAAAACTTAGGCGGAAAGCGGTTTCGTTAGATCTCTTAGGTTCAGAGACGGCAGCTTCGATCTCTCAAGAGAGCCTTCTCGATTTTATTTTTAACTCTGGATTTTCAACCAGTTCGATGATTACCGAGATCTCCGGCCGGGGGTTGGGGATGGCGATTGTCCGGGAAAAAATTGAGAGTCTGGGTGGTAAAATTGTGGTCTCTACCAGAACCGGGGCGGGAACCACCTTTGCTATCCATCTGCCGGTCTCGATCGCTGTTTGCCGGGGGATTCGCGTGCTTGTGGCCGGTCGGGAGTTTGTCTTTCCCAGCTTGCAGGTGGAAAGAGTTTTGCGGGTTGAAAAAAGATCACTCCGCACGATTGAGGGGAGAGTGGCAGTCGTTGATGAGGGTCGGGTTCTGCTTCTGACCGATCTTGCCGCCCTGCTTGACCTCAAACAAAAGGGTGGAAAAACCCGAGAAAGCCAAGATGAACTCGCTCTCGTGCTGATTGGCAGCGGTGACCGGCGACAGGCTTTGGTAGTTGATGAAATCCTGGGAGAACAGGAGATTCTGGTCAAAGGTTTGGGGAAACAGCTGCTTAAAGTGCCCCATATCGCCGGAGCGACTATCCTCGGTTCCGGCAAAGTGGTGCCGATTCTTAAGGTTAAAGATATTCTTGAAAATTCCGGCAGTCGGCGGACGGGGAATTTAAGGAGGGATGAGCCGTTATCAATTAGTGATGACTACGTCGCTAAAAGTGGTCGGCGCCTGCTGGTTGTGGATGATTCAATAACTTCACGGATGCTTATCCAGAACATTTTGGCTGCCGCTGATTATCAGGTGATCACTGCCGTAGATGGCCTTGCCGCTCTGACCCTTTTAAAGAGTGAGGAGTTTGATCTGGTGGTCTCCGATGTTGAAATGCCGCGTATGAATGGTTTCGGGTTGTGCGAAAATATTCGCAATGATGAGCGACTGGCAGATGTCCCGGTGGTTTTGGTTACAAGCTTGGGCTCTCGTGAAGATCGGGAGCGGGGGGTTGCGGCCGGCGCCAATGCTTATATTGTTAAAGGTGAATTTGATCAGAACAATTTATTGGAAGTAATTGAACGATTACTGTAGTTATAGAAATTATGGATGAAAAATTTGAAGTTTTAGTGGTTGAGGATAGCCCGACCCAGGCCTTGCAGTTGCAATTTCTCCTTGAAGCAGAGGGGTACGAGGTGACTGTCGCCCGCAATGGTCGCGAAGGGCTTGAATTATTGGCAAAGAACTCTTTCTCGATTGTGATTACTGATTGGGTGATGCCCGAGATGGATGGTGTCGAACTTTGTCGGGCCATAAGAGAGCAGGTTGATAGTGATTATATCTATCTCTTTTTGGTGACTGCGAAAAGTTCCAAGGAAGAGATAGTTAAAGGTCTCGAAGGTGGTGCCGACGACTACCTTGTAAAACCGATTGAACCGGCTGAGCTCGTGGCCCGTTTGGCCACCGCCAAGCGCGTACTTGACCTTGAACGGACTTTGAAAGAGCGTAATCGAGAGATAACCCGCTTGTTGCATACTGACCATTTGACTAAGGTTTTTAATCGTAATCATCTTGATGAACAACTAGCTATCGTTTGTAAGCAGGCTCTTCGTTATCAGCGCTCGTTGAGCGTGGTGCTCTGTGATCTCGATCACTTCAAAAATGTTAATGACAGTTATGGTCACCAGGTTGGTGATGAAGTTTTAAGAGTTTTTGCCGACACGGTGAAAACGACGATTCGTTTCGGGGTCGACTGGGTGGCTCGTTACGGTGGTGAGGAGTTTGTTGTGGTTCTGCCGGAGACCGACTATGATGGGGCCTTGCCGGTTTGTGAAAGGATACGCCGAGCCGTAGCCGACCTGTGCTTTGAGGACGGTGTCGGAGGTGAATTTTCGATTACCGCAAGTTTCGGGGTTGCGGTTTTGCCGGCATCTTGTGGTTTTGGCAAGGTTACCGGTTATGATCTGATCGGTATGGCCGATGATTGTCTCTATCAGGCTAAAGATTCGGGGCGTGACCGAGTCATAGCCGCTCTCTATAATAGAGCGGCGGCAAAAGGTGTCAGCTGATGATTTCGGTTCTTATTGTTGAGGATTCACCCACTATTCTTCAATATCTGAGTATCCTGGTTAATGCCGAGCCGGAGTTGACGGTGATCGGTACGGCGGTTAATGGTTTGGATGCGGTTGATAAGGTCAAGCTCTTAAAGCCTGATGTCGTGATTATGGATATCGAGATGCCCAAGCTCGACGGTATCGCTGCAACCCGTCGGATTATGGCGGAAAATCCGCTGCCGATTGTGATCTGTAGTGCTAATCTGGATCAGGATTTAACCGAAAAATCCTATCGCGCAATTGAGGCTGGGGCCCTGGTCGCTGTGGCTAAACCCAAGGGGCCAGGTGCTCCAGGGGTG
>JAYEGS010000216.1:0-2522 GCA_034659215.1 Pseudomonadota bacterium
ACCTTCTCAGCCCACTAATCCTCAAATAATATAACCGCCCCATCCCGGTCACGTTCGATCCGTGAGATACCGGGATAGAGCTCTTCAATCCGCGCCACAACGTGCGCCTGTTCCTTGAGCTTTTTTTTCAGTTCCCGGTTTTCGCGACGCGCCTCTTCCAGTTCTAAAGCGCGAATTACGGTCCAGTAGAGATCATGGTTATTCCAGGGTTTGAGAATAAACTTATAGACCCCAACCTCATTAATCGCCCGCAGAGTGGTTTCCAGATCGGCGTGACCGGTCAAAATAATCCGAATAATCTCCGGCCGCATCCGGCTGACTTCGGTCAACAACTCAAGCCCGTCCATCCCCGGCATCAGGTAGTCACTGATTACCAGACGAAGATCGGTGATTTTTTTGACCATCGACAAAGCTTCATCAGGACTGGTCGCAACCTCGACCCTGATAAAACCGGCGGCGGCAAAGACCCGGCGCACGGCATTCACCACCCGACTCTCATCATCAACAATCAAAATGCGATGAAAACCGTTATCAGATATTTCAGGATTCATAATTCAACCCTCTCTTTATTCGGCAAAATGCAAAACCCTGGCCATACGCCGCCACTCAAAGGCATTTTCGACCAGGGCCTGAACCTCAGCCGGCCTTAAAGGACGAATCATGAAGGCATAAAGTCCGGCCTGGTTGACGGTCTCGGCGAGCTCTTCCATACCTTGCCGTTCAATCAGCATGATACGAATAATCTGCGGATGAAGCCGACGGCAATCGGCCAGAAAGCCGACCCCGTCCCCATCAACGAGCTGCAAGGCACAGATAATCATATCAATCTCGTCAAGCCGGGTTCGGGCCTGGGCCAGTGAGTCGACGGCAATCAACTCGTAACGAGCCGTAGACAGCGAATTCTCAAGTTCGGCGATTTTTTCGGGCGTCACACCAACCAGAAGCAAGCGAAGATGGGCCTCAAGCTTTTCTGAATCATCAGCCCCACGCTCAAGCAGGGAGACAAAAAGATCAACCAGTTCGGGATCAAACTGGCACCCTCGATTATCTAAAAGCTCCTGTACCGCGACCCTGAAATCAAAGGCCCGGCGATAGGGACGACTTGAGGTCATCGCATCAAAAGCATCGGCTACACCTACAATCCGGGCTCCCAACGATATCTCTTGCGCCTTAAGTCGATCCGGATAACCTGCACCGTCCCAACGTTCATGATGCTGACGGATGATAATACTGGCCGACCGTAAATAGTCGATCTTGCTGGTCATCTCAAAACCGAGAACCGGATGCCGCTGAACTTCACGATACTGTTCGTCATTAAGCGGACCATTGATATTGAGAGTCGTTTCGCTGACCCCGATTTTACCACAATCATGAAGCAGGCTGGCATAAACCAGATCACGGCAAAAGTCCTCAGAAAGATTTAAGGCCATGGCCATCCGCAGAGAATAATCACGAACCCGACTGCAGTGACCTTTGGTATAGTGATCTTTTAGCTCAATTGCTTCGGCCAGAGCCATCACGGTCTCAAGGTTAGCCCGCGAAAGCTGATCGCTGTAAGAGGAGATCCGCCCACGACTCTCCTGTTGCCTTTGCAAAACCTCACGGATAGTTTCCAGAAGTTCGTCATTATTCCAGGGTTTGGTAAAAAAGCGGTAGACCTCACCCTGATTGATCGCCTTGACCACAACATCCATCTCGGCATAACCGGTCAGGACGATACGCACGGTATCAGGGTACTCTTTTTTTACCAAGTTCAGAAGTTCAAGGCCGCTCATTCCCGGCATCCGCTGGTCACTGATAATCAGGGCGATCGGCCGGCGAGCCATAATTTTAAGGGCTTGAGCACCGCTCTCGGCGATGAGCACGTCCCATTCGAAACTCGCCAGCACCCGCCGCAAGGCATTCAAGATCATCTCTTCATCATCAACCAAAAGGATGGCCGGCAAGGTCTGGTCACGATCCATGACCAACCCCCTCTTCGGCAATCCGACATTGTTCCCGGAAACGACCGGGGATTTTGACCCGATTAAAGATTTCCGGATCAAGAGGTTGAATATTTTCATCTCCAGCCGCAATCCGAACCAGATGGTCGGCAACATGAAGCAAGATAATTATCTCCTGATTGCCTTTAGCGGCAGCCAGAGGATTATGATGATAAAGGGCCGCTTCAATTATAGGATGGGGCATATTCCACCAGTTCAACAGATAGGCCCCAAGCCGGGCATGATCAACGCCCAAAACCTCCTTTTCGAAACCAGCCGGGTCAAGCTCGGGATGCTGTTTTTGCAAAGCGGTTATTTTAACCAGATCATCAGGAAAATATTTAAGCATCACCAAAAGCCCGACATTATGCAAAAGCCCGACCGAAGCGACATCCTCCGGAATTTTTTCATCGTGAATGATATCATACATCTCACTGACCAGGCCGTTACAGGCAACCGCATGTTCCCAGATCGAGTCGATTGAGTAGGGGCCTGAGTCGGCCGCGCCAAGAGCCTGAAAAACCGCACTGCCGGCAACAA
>JAYEGS010000217.1:0-12367 GCA_034659215.1 Pseudomonadota bacterium
TTCCGGCCTGATCGCTTTCATGGAGCATCTTTACCCGCTTTTTCTCGGTTGCAAAGACGGCAAGAAGGTAGTCACGATTTTGAATTTCCCATTAAGTTAAAGCGGCAAGATTGGATTTTATTTCGCACTGGGGACAAGCTGCCGATAATCCTTGATTAATGTCATGATTTGACTCTACCAAACTATTGGTTACCGCTACTCCCGGTAGACCCAGCCCCCGCTGATCGGAATTTGACAACTTAAACCGAATCGAGGCGACGATTGCGCTGTCTCTCTTTTTTACTGCGGCGGCGGGGATTACCTTTTTTCTCGGTTAGATGCCGCCGCGAACCAGCCGGCGGTTCATCTTCATCCTGACCGTCTTCGCTACCGTCTAGCGCCATCAACAGGCGCTGGCAAAACTCCCCGGAAGCCAGAACCACTGCCCCGCTACGTCCAGAATGCTCAGCCACCTCCCGGTCAGAAGTGACGACCGTCAAACCGGTACCATATTGCCGCGCCATCTGAATCAATACTTGGTCGGCATTCCGCCCCATAGAGGAGAAGACAACCTTGACCCCCTTTTCTGAATATTGACGCGGCTCGCCACTACCAATCCGGCCACCATCATAAACAACCGTTAACCGATGTTTGCTCAGACTCCGATACTGAGCCAACAGCTGATTTAGTTGATCTCGTTCAGCCTCAAGGTCGAGCCGAGCCAGAGACTCACCGCTCATCTCGGCAATCACATTATAACCATCCAGCGCCAACCACATAACCACACCCTCGACTCTAACAAAAAAAAGGCCACACCCTTAACTATTATAAAGATGTGGCCCAATCAACTAATTCAGTAACTACTACAAGTTCAGACCACCTCAATCTGTCGGCAGCTTATCCTCCGGCTTGAATACTCCAGCCTCACGCTCGGCAAAAAACTCAAGCGCGACTTCCGGGAAAAGGGCGTAAGAGAGAACATCCTCGACACTTTTTCCCCGATCACCAAGTTCGGCGGT
Source organism: Pseudomonadota bacterium (assembly GCA_034659215.1). Taxonomy (GTDB): domain Bacteria; phylum Desulfobacterota; class Anaeroferrophillalia; order Anaeroferrophillales; family Tharpellaceae; genus Tharpella. The sequence continues at coordinate 999 of JAYEGS010000217.1, forward strand.
CAGTTTTTCCATCTCCGGCGGCAAAAGATCGGCCGGACGACAGGTTACAGGTTCCTCTTTCTTAAGCGCTTTTTTCTGCACTTCGGCATTAATCGGCGCAACAGTACGGCCATACATCCCTTTCAGAACGTTTTTCGACTCCGTCGGAATCATCATATAACGATTGCCGGTAATCACATTCAGGGTGGCCTGAGTGCCGACAATCTGGCTGCTCGGGGTTACCAATGGGGGATAACCAAAATCTTCACGTACCCGGGGGATCTCCTCAAGCACATCTTTCAATTTGCCAATCGCCCCCTGATCCCGCAACTGGCTCTCCAGGTTAGACATCATACCGCCCGGCACCTGATAGAGAAGAACATTGGTGTCAACGCCTGTAAAACCGCTCTCATAGGCACTATATTTCTTGCGCACATCTTTGATATATTCAGCAATCTCGGCCATCGCTTCAATGTCCAGACCGGTATCATACTCAGTCCCTTGCAAAGCTGCAACCAAACTCTCGGTCGGCGGCTGTGAAGTTCCGGAAGCGAGCGCTGAAATCGCGCAGTCGACAATATCGACTCCGGCTTCAATCGCCTTCAGATAGGTCATCGGCGCCATCCCGCTGGTGCAGTGACAATGCAGATGAACCGGGATATCAACCTTGCTCTTGATCGCCTTAACCAGATCGTAAGCATCGTAGGGAGCCAACAGGCCAGCCATATCTTTGATGCATATCGTATCGGCTCCCATTCCGGCAACCTCTTTAGCCATATTGACAAAATATTCATTATCATGAACCGGACTGATCGTATAGCTGACTGCGACTTCGGCAATTTTGCCCGCTTTTTTAACCGCATCAATCGAAGTTCTCATGTTGCGAGGGTCATTCAAGGCATCAAAGATCCGAAAAACGTCCATACCATTAGAAGCGGCCCGCTCGACAAAGGTCTCCAGAACATCGTCGGCATAATGACGGTAACCAAGAATATTCTGCCCCCGTAAAAGCATCTGCAGGCGGGTATTGGGAATCGCTTTGCGTAAGGTTCTGAGCCGTTCCCAGGGATCCTCTTTCAGGAACCTGAGACAGGTATCAAAGGTCGCCCCACCCCAAACTTCCAGTGACCAGTACCCGATACGATCAAGTTTCTCGGCAATCGGCAACATATCTTTAGTCCGCATCCGGGTCGCCAGCAAGGACTGATGTGCATCACGCAATATGGTATCAGTAATCTGTACTTTTCCCATTTCTACTCTCCTTGGTCAATTCCAAACAAACATTGTACACTGTATACAGTGTACGCTTCCGAAAAAAAAGCGTGGCCCGGTTTTCGGCACCACGCTCGTATTCACAACTATTCAATAACGGCAATAACCGTATCGGACTCAACCGCATCACCCACAGCTACCTTGATCTCTTTAACAGTTCCGTCTACCGGGGAGACTACCGGCATCTCCATCTTCATCGCTTCAAGGATAACTACTTCATCGCCCTCAGCCACCGTATCACCAACACCAACTTCGATCTTAAAAATTTTACCCACCATCGGGGAAGTTACATCAGCCATTGTCATTCCTCCATTTTAAGTTACTTTTTTAATATCAAACCTTAGAAAATTTTTCCATTTCACAATAAGCCATGTCGCTTACCACATCAGTTTTCCTTTTGCAACAGTTTTTCCATCTTCTGCCTGACCTTCTTCTCCTCTTTAATTTCTAAAGAGCGACGATAGCTTTCTATAGCTTCATCATAACGCTTAAGCTCGACATAGATATCTCCCAAGTGCTCATAAATGACCGGATCATCAGGCACCACCGCTTGCGCTTGAAGCAGATATTTCAGAGCCTTGACAAAATCTTTGCGCACAAAAAAGAGCCATCCTATACTGTCAAGAATATAGCCGCTATCCGGCTTAATCTCTAATGCCCGATCAAGCAGTTTCTTGGCATCTTCGAGCTGCACCCCCTGTTCAACATAGGTATAGCCGATAAAATTCAAGACTGTCGCATCATCCGGATTTTCCTTAAGCAGGGCCTGCATAACCGCAACACTATCCGCCGCCCGCCCAAGATCGTTATAGACCACCCCCAAGGCAAAACGAAGCTTGTAATCATCCGGATGCTGAGCTAAAGCCTCCTGAAGAATCTGTAAGGCCCCCTGATCATCATCCTGTTTCTGACGCAGGGATGCAATCATGCGATAAATCCCGACCTTATCCGGGTAACTAACAATCAACTCGCGCAGAATATTTTCACAGGCCTGAAACTCCTCTCGCTCTTCATAAAGAAAAGCGGTGTGAATACGGGCATCATAAAAGAGCTCATCCGACTCCGGGATTGAGAGAAAAAGCTGCAAAGCCTCTTCTTGACGTTCCAGAGCTTCAAAACTGGAAGCCAGATAGAAGGTGATACGAGACTGTTCGGGATGCTTGGCGTGCAATTTTTCCAGAATCTCGGCCGCTTCTCGGTATTTACCCTGCTGAAAATAGATCAGGGCAACCTTGACATTAATACTGACGGGCACCCGGCCCTGGCTCTGGAGACGCTGAAAAATTGCCAGCGCAGCTTCGAGATCACCATCACCAACCAACAACTGGCCCAATCTTTCCAAGGCCTGACGATCATCGCCATCTATTTCCAAAAGTCTCCGGTAGGCCTTAACCGCATCCTCACGACGTTCAGTAAATTCATAAATCAAGCCCAGGCTAAGCCAGGCATCAGGCATCTCCGGATCAATCTCCAGAGCTTCATTATAATAGCGCTCAGCCTCTTTATAGAGTTTTAACTCAGCATAAACCTTGCCCAGATAAAAAGGCCCAAAAACATCGTCCGGCTGTTCTTTACGATACTCCTGCAAAAGCTCCAAGGCTTTCTCATACTCTAAGGTTTCAACATAGAGGGCCACCAGATAAAAGATAGCCTCACTGTTGTCGGGTTCTTCAGCTATCAAACTCTCATATTGGATAATCGCCGCTTCATGCTTGCCGGTAAGCGTATAGATTCCAGCCAGAAGCCGACGCGCCCGGCGATTGCCGGGATCAAGTTCCAAAGCAATCCCGGCCTGAGTATGAGCCTCCTCAATCTTCATCCCCTTAACCAGAAGATCGGCCAACTCAAGATGTAGATAGGCGGATTCAGGATCGGCCTGAACCGCTTTTTGCAAACTAGTCAAGGCCGCGGCCTGAGCCTCTTTATCATCCTGATATCGCAACCAATTGTAAACGGAATAATAGTAGTAGGCCGCCGGTGATATCTGACGTTCCAGTGAGGTCGCTGTTTTCGTCAGAGTCATGGAGACCTGACGTTCCTGCACCTTGGCAGTCCCACAACTTAAGAGCAGAACTATTCCCAAAAACCCGAAAAGGATAAAGCCTGAACTTCTATAAAAAATATTTTGTCGTATCATAAAAACATTTAAGGTCTGCGACCTTTTTTCACTTTAAAAGAGGTCAGCTCAACGTAACATTCACTGACCTTTTCCGGATAGTCATAAAAGGCGATCATGAAGGGTAGTTCACCACCATGAGCAGCCAGGGTAACAGAGGTGTTTTCAAGCATCGCTAACTTGCCTGCGTCCAATCGATCAAGCTCTTCCTCAGAGAAACTAACCCCTCCGGCAGTTACAACCTTGGCTACGGCTTGGCCGGTTTCATCCAGAAGAACCCCTGTAATATTTAGATCAGTCACCAACTTGGGGGAACTGTTAACAACTTTGCCCCGCATAACAATAACTGTACGCTCGGACGACAGCCGCAAGCGCCGATTCTCGACCTCTGTCAGTTTAATATGTTTTACCATATCAACCGAAAAACGCTGCCAAAGTCCGTAACCGGCCCACAAAGCCAGACTCAGAGCCACAAAACAGGCAAGAGCCAGAATAAAATTACGCTTTTTATTGGTATCTTTAGAGGATTTCCCCCGAGCAGGAGAAGAGATCGAACTCTCCTCTAAAGACTCAGCCCGCTGACCAGGTTCTTTTACACTCCTCTCTTTGGCTGTCGAAACGGCTGCGACTTTAGGCGGTTCATCAACCTGATTGATGAGATTATCAAGACCACCGTCATCAAGTTGGGTCGAACGCTTATTTTGCGTCTCTTCCGGAGTCTCGTTAATTTCACTTACGCTATCGGGTTCATCATCAAAACTGTCAAATTCGATATCATCAAGATTGAGATCATCAATATCCAAAGCCAGCTCTTCGACCTTAAACTCACCATCTCCATCCTCACTCGGTTCTGAAGTCTCTTCGGAAGTTGCAGGCGCATCGTTACTCAATGAAACTCCATCGTCATCAAAATCACCCGCAAGCTCAAAAATCGAGTCATCAAAGACTTCGTCGATAAAATCGTCAGCCTCTTCGCCATCTGCCGGAGATACATCAATCGGTGCGGCTTCATCTTTAACATCAGTTGTCACAACTGCATCCGCCCCTCCCTCATCCAAGCTCACTTCATCTTCAAATCCATCAGAATCAGCTGCCTCCCCGGCCGCATTTTCAAGGTCTACCTCTTCAAGCTCTTCCACCTCCGGCGCCAACAACTCTTCAGAAAGTTCCTGAACACCTTCCAGATCAGAAGGTGGGGGTGAAAAAATAAAATCCCAACCACAACGTGAACAGTGGAGATTAAGCTCTGCCCCGGATACCGACATCTCCTCAGGCAGATTAAATTTCGTCAAACAGCGTGGGCAAGTAACGATCATGACTTTGTTACCTTATAAAAGTGAAAAGAGTTGGTTACACTTAAAACAGAATAGCTTTCTTTGCAAGAGATTATTACCCCGAAGCCGTAAAGAGCGGCGGCAACGATGCGAGAAAGGCCCGCTGGCGAAACGCTTCGACCCCATTTGAGCCCACAGTCTCTACCGCCAAACCGACGCCGCCGGGAAAACGGGAACGCAGCTCTTTTCTGGTCTCCGGCAGCAACTCCCGCACGCACTGAGCTGACTCATCCCCAACCACCAACAACTTCACCTGCAACTCCTGAGAGCCGACCACCACCTGCGCGCCCAAAGGGCCGAGCCCCTCAAGATCAAGATAGAGCATCATGGTATAAAGATTTCCAGCGGAAGTTTTTGCCTCTCCCCGATCCCGCGTCAGGCGCAGCCAGAGATCCGCAACACTGCCCCAACCCCATAACGGCAGAAGCAAAATCAAATCATCTTCACTCCGTAAACCGGGATTATTGAGATACTGGTTCAATTCAACCATGTCGAGCAAAGAACGAAGCCCGGTTTGCAGTCTAGCAACAAGTTTCGCATCAGGGCCGCCCTCGGGCAGCAATTCATCGGCAAAACCACCATGCAGCTGAGCCAAAAGCTGTAACAGATCAGCCTTAACCGTTACCGGCTGACGGGCCGCCGCAAGAGATAACTTTTCCGCTCCTCCTCCCGAGAGCAGCGCAGCCAGCTCCTGTTCATGAAAAAAACCGAGCTGCTTAAGCGGCAAACCCTCCCCGGAGCGCAAATCAGCAATCAATGTCGCCGCTGAAAAGCGACTCGTTAAAGATTTCAGAGAACCAAGCATTGAAGCCGGTAACCGGATAGTTTCATCAAGCAACAGCTCTTTAAGTAAACTGATATTTTTGGAAAAAAGGTTGGGATCAGCAATAAGATCGCGCAGAAGTCGACTTGACTGCAAGGGCAAACCTGCGTCGGCCTGCTCGACTAAACTAAACTGGAGCAAAGGTTCAAGGCTCTCAAGCCGAACCGTAAAAAAACCCGTCGCCCCCGGCGGCGCCGAACCTTTGGCCACAACTTCGGTGCCGGCCACTTCAAGCAACAACTTTTCCGGGCTTAAAACATCAACCAGACGAACCGTCAGCAGATCCCCGAGACGCCCGGCAAGCTGGTTTTTTAACGCAGCTGAAGAAGCTGCGCCGGTTCCAGAAGTTTCACTCTTTAAAAGAGTGACCGTCCCCAGATCAGGAAATGTGATGCCCTCAATCAAGACGCTTACACCCTTGGGGATAACGGGCCGCCAGGTCGACATAGAGATCTTTTCCGTAATTCCAAAATTTTTTGTGACGCTCGTCAACCTTACTGATCTCTTTCGCCGGATTACCGGCAACCACAACTCCAGGCGGTATGATTTTGCCATTGGGCACGACAGCACCTTCCGCAACAATACTCCACTCACCGATTTTCACATTGAAAGAGAGAATCGCCCCGATCCCGATCACGGCTGAATCAGCAATCTCCAGACAGTGCAATTTGGCGCCGTGCCCAACCGTCACCCGGTTTCCCAAACGGCAGCAGCAGCCGGGATTAATGTGCAAGATCGCACCCTCTTCAACCGCACTCTGCGGGCCGATATCGAGAGTTCCGTAATCGCCCCTTAAAATGGCTCCATGACCTACGTAAACATTCTCAGCCAGGCGCACATCCCCAATAATAATCGCAGTTTCCGCAACATAAGCACTCGGTGCAAAAGTCGGCCGCCGGCCTTCAAATTCATAAATCGGCATTCCTATCCTTTCCCCATAAATTGAGGGGCCGGTACGGGCAGACCGGCAGCTTGAAAACGTAAAAAAGCAGTTTGATAAAATTTTTCCGCCGGCTCCCGGCTAAAACCTAAGTGGATCCGGGGAAGTTTTTCTCCGATCAAAAATTTCCAGTGTTGCAACAAAGTCGGCTGATCACTGCCGCTCTCATATTGGATCAGACGCCGATGAGATGAACTCAGCCTGGTGGTCGGCAGATTGAGTTTAGCGGCAAAATTTATGAGCCGGGCGAGCTCTTCCTCTTCCACCGGCGGGGCTCCACAAGTTTGATAGGAGAGCGAAACCAGCTGATTAACAAGATAGCCGTCCATACCGCCGGGATGGCATTGCTCTAAAAATTTATCATAGGTATCGACAGCATCACTTAAAAACGCCCCGAGCATTGCATCAAAACCATAAGCACGGCCGATATAGAGCAAGGCCAGATCATCACAAACCCCGTCGCCCAGACAGCGACGAAAATAGGCTTGATCAAATTCAGGATAGTCGTAGATTTTTTTCTCGTCAACGATAACTTCAAGTTCGACCAGATGGCGGCGCTCGGCGGAGCTGAAAGCGCGGGCACCGGTATCGCCTAAAGAGAGTTGGACTAGCCTCTCCGGCCGCACAACCTCTTGCGCACCATAACCCAGTTCGAGTTCAAAACCATTAAAATCAAAAGGCAAAAGCGCCAGTGAACGCTGCCGACAATCGGGATCATCCATCTGACCAGCCAGTACCAGACCTTTAACAAAAGGCTCTCCGGCAACCATTCGCCCTTTAAAAAAATCGATCCCGAACATAGGCCCTTGATCATCTTCCAGAGGGATAATTGGATCTAAAAAATATTTCTCTAAATGTTTCAGCAAACGATCTATCTGCTGATTGCGCCAAGACCGGATCTGCCGGTGACCGAGTTGCGTAATCCCCTCAAGCACTGAACAGACTCGATCAAAGGTAGCATCGGCAAAGAGCAGAGGCCGGCCTTTAGCATCCATAAACCAGCCGTGACCATTCTGAGCCCGGCCGAGAACCGATTGCGGCAGCAGCCCTGCTAGAAAATCGGGGGCGGCGGCAAATTTCTGCGCCATAAGATAGGCATAATCTTGACGCACGCACTCCCGAAAAAGCTCGCGATCACGATCTACACTTAACAGTTTCGGCGAATAGTCCCCACCCCGACGACGACGATAACGGTGATCGAACGTATCATTTTGGCGACCGGCCAAACGGTCAAAGGTCGCCTCAAGACGATCAACCGTCGCCCGTTTAAGATTTTGCTTTTTTTTACGCATATCTTTGAATTATATCTTGATAACAAATTATCGTTCTTGACCGCAAAAGTTAACTCAACTATGATGACCTCGTCAACAAGAATTGAGAACACTAAACCAAGCAGGTGATTTTATGAACGATTCCAGTACTTCTCCGGAGAGCAAAATTTTCCCTCTAGTCAGAGAATGGCGCCGGCATCTGCATCGGCATCCGGAGCTCTCCGGGCAGGAGCAGGAGAGCGCCCACTTTATCAGCCAAATCCTCACGCAGTACGGAATCGAACATCAGACCGATATCGGCGGCCACGGCATCGTCGCCTGGATCAATCGCCAGGCCCAAGGGCCTGATATCGCCTTTCGCGCCGACTTTGACGCGCTCCCCTTAAATGATCACAAAAAAACGGACTACGCCTCAACTATTCCCGGCGTCATGCACGCCTGCGCTCACGACGGCCATGCAGCAGTTCTTTTGGGATTGGCCGTCGCCCTGGCCAAAAACCCGCAACAACTCTCTTCCCCGATCAGATTGATTTTCCAGCCCGCCGAAGAGAATGGTCAAGGGGCGATAGCCATGCTTAAAGATGGGCTCTTCAAAGAGAGACCTGCGGCGATTTTCGGTTTTCACTTCTTCCCGCAGATGGAGGTCGGCAGCGCCAGGCTTCATCGCCAGGCATTCATGGCCGCGACCGAACATTTTGTCATCACGATCAAAGGCCGTTCCGCCCACGCCTGCATGCCGGAAAAAGCGATCGACGCAATCCAGGTCGCGGCCCACTTGATTCTTGCTTTAAACCACCTGACGACTAAAAATATCGACCCGATCGATCCGGCTTTGATCTCAATCGGGATGATCAACGGCGGCACAACTTCCAATATTATTGCCGATCAGGTCACCCTGACCGGCACCATCCGCACGCTCTCCCCGGAACAGCATCAGCGCCTGCACACAGCCCTTATACGCGTCGTCAACGATCTGCCCAAAGCCTTTGCGGCCGAAGCTGAAATCAAGATCAGTGAAGTCGCCCCGGCCCTGGTCAATGATCCCCGTCTCTGTGAGCTTATGACCGACATCTTAAGTGAAAGCCGGACCATCTCTCATTTTGAAGACAACGGCCAACCCCTGCTCGGAGGAGAGGATTTTGCCCGTTTCGCTCAAGAGGTTCCCGGCTGTTATCTCTTCTTTGGCTGCGGCAACCATGAGCGGGGAATCATCCATCCGCTGCACAGCTCCCTCTTTGATATCGATGAAAAAGCCCTCGACATCGCTCTGGAAACCCTTTATGCAATCGCTTTACAAGATCGCGAGATAATTGATACTTTAAATGAGGGCAAATAATCGATCATTTCCGTTCAGCATCAGAAGCCGAGGCCAGATAGTCGACCTCCCCCATCTCATCACTAAAAATCAGGTGATACACTTCATGCGGGGTCTCGGCCGCAACCACCCTCGCCGTCATCTCTTGATGACTGAAGACCTTGGATACTGCCGCTAAAGTCTTCAGATGATCCTCAAAACAGCTTTCGGGAATAATCATCAAAATAATAATTTTAGCTTTCTGACCATCTAAAGAGTTGAAATCAACCCCTTCCCGAATCACCGCCACAACCCCCATGATACCTCGACTCTTAGGAAGGACGCCATCAGCCATTGTCCCATGCGGAATTGCAATCCCTTTACCCAGCCCCGTACTCAACGAACGCTCCCGTTCAATAACCGAACGCAAGAGAGGTTCATGGGCATCATCCGGCAATGCGTAGGTATCCACCGCAAAATCGACCATCTCTTTGAGCAGGCTCCACTTATCTTCAGCCTCAAACTCCAGCGAAATCGCATCGCGACCAACGACCCCAAAGAGCAGATGACCTGTTTTTCCAGTCTCACCGGCATATTGCAAGACCCTTTTAACCATGACCGGCCCAATCAGTTCACTGACCACGATAGAACCTAAGATAATCGCCGTCACGGTCGCTTCATAAGGCCTGAAAAGAGGATTTTCCTGCATCGCAACCAGCAATCCGATCGCGACTCCGGCCTGAGGTACAAGACAAAAACCGAGCAGTTTACCGACCGGTTCAGGCGCTCGGGTAAGCCACCCACTAACCCCGGCCCCCAGAAGTTTACCACCATAACGAGCCAGAATATAAGTTGTCCCGACAATACCCAACGAGGGTAGCAGGGCTAAATTTAGATGAGTTCCGGCCAGGGTAAAAAAACAGACGTAGAGAAATGGTTCCAGATCCTCGACCGAGGTCAGAATCTGGCGGTTAGCCGAAGAAAAATTGGTTATTACGAAACCCAAAACCATATTTGGCAAAAGCGGTGAGATCTTGAGCCACAACGAGATCCCGGTCGTAAAACAGATAACCATCAACAACAAAGAGACAAAATGAGCCTTCTCCTGAAGCCTGCGAGCCAGAATCGTCATTATCGCCCCACTACCAACGCCAACCAACAGTGCCTGTCCCAAAACCAACCCGGCCTGGCTAACCTGCGCTCCAAGATCAGCCCGACCTCCTAGACGACCACCAATCACGACTGAAACCAGGACAAAAATAACAATCGCCAGAACATTATCGAGGGCGACCACCGACAAAAGATTTTTCACCAGGGGCCCGTCGGCCTCAGTCTCCCGAATTACCGACAAGGTTGCCGCCGGTGCGGTCGAGGCCGCAATCGTCGCCAGAAGAAGAGAGATAACCCAGTTATCAAGCCAGAAATTACAGAAAAAATAGACCGCGACCATCGCCATCACAGCCTGAGACAGAGCAATCGAAAGAAGACTTACAACCTGAGGGGCAATACGACGTATTTTGAGATGAGAAGCGATCGAAACGGCAATCAGACTTAAAGCCATTTCGGAGATTGGTTTAAGGGTATGATAGACGATCTCGTGGGTCAAGAGATGGGTCAAATAGGGGCCGATGATAATCCCGGCAACAATATTTCCGGTAACCGAAGGAAGGTGCAGACGCCGGGCCGCACTGCCCCCCATCAGCCCGGCCGTCACCAGGATACTCACCGCGAGAATGGCGTTCACGAAACCCGCCCCGCTCCGGCTATAAATAAAACGCCGGCAATCTTGCCCTGACAGTCCAAAATAGTCATAACCGCACTATAGCGAAGCCCTATAACTCTGACAAGCAGAAATTTAATTTTCAAACTTGAAGGGTGTCCGAACTTCTTATCTTTCACAAAATAGCACATATTGAATAGATTGTTTATTAGGCGTAAATCACAATATTGATCTTGATTTATGTTGTAGTTTGTGCTTAAGAACTTGTTACGATGAAGTTAAAGTTGGTTGACTGGCCGGAAGGTTGAGATTGGCAAGAGCATGATTAGTGAGGGGAAATCTATATTATGAATTCAGAAGAAGCCTTTAGTCTGTGGAGTTTACTTCCTGATTTTCAGGAATTTTTTGATGGAAATCTTCATTCTGCGGATTGGTTAAGTACCTTATTTATATTAGGGCTTATACTGGCTTTTATTGTTTCAATATTATATGCATTAAACAAATTTTTTTCTTCCTTAAATCAGTTAAGATTCTACAATAGGTTACTAGGAGATATTGATCAAGATCAACTCGCTTCTCGCCAGAGAGCGCTTACAAAAAAAGCTCTCTCTCATAAAAAT
>JAYEGS010000218.1:0-2501 GCA_034659215.1 Pseudomonadota bacterium
TGAATATTAAAGGCCCCAAAAGCAAGAAACAAGACCGGCATATTTTGGGTTATCCGGTCACTAACCACGATAAAATTTGGGGTTGGAACCGCCACGCTTCCGCTCTGCGCTTGCTGGTCAGAAAGTCCGAAATTGGATTATATGGCGGCTATATTCTTCATGTTCCCCATCTGTTCAGCAAAGAGATGTGGGGAGAGCTTGGTGCTACAGAGCAGAAAAAAATCTGGCGCAAGGTACATGCCCAACTCGACAGCCTTATGCTACGCGCGACGATGGAGGAGTTGTTATGAGTTTTTTTGCTCAAGATACCAGCTACTGGAATAATAAAGTTAAAAATTTCCTCCATGACCCGCCGGATAAAGCCTTGCAGATCCCCGGTCATGAAAAACGCAGCAACTTATTGCTGGATGCTCTGGGAATCTCGGCGACGTTGCAGGCGGAAGATTATCGTGATGAAGATCGAATTGCCGCTGGAATGGATCGGGTCGTGCTGCCGGGCTATTCAGCGGATGTCAAGAAAAACGGGGCCGTTGATTTCCTCAAAAACCCGGTTATCACCCACCCTCTTGGCAATAATGATGCCTTGTCTATAAATTTACCGGAAAACCTGCAAGGGGCTGGGAAAAGCGCAAAAATTGATGATATTGCTGCGGCGATGCAAAAATTGTTACGGGATGATCTGGGGGTTAAGGCCGATGGCCAGGGGTTGTCTGAAAAGCCAGGCCTTAAAGGTGATGAGAAAGCTTTTTCGCCGATGCGTTTTCACTATCTCCATTTTCTCTTTAAAAAGCGCTTGGCGGCAAAAAATATCGGCGGTCTTGGATCCTTGTGGCCTCGGCTTCCGGCTGATACCAGATTGCCTGACCACTCTATCTGGCAGCATAACAGCTTGGTTTCGGCGCTGGCTTCTTGTGCAGAGTTATCATCCGAACATCAGGCCGGGATTATGGTGTTTGCACTAACTCCGGTACAGGATTTTATTGCTAAATCGCGCAAATTAAGGGATTTTTGGAGTGGTTCGCTGATTCTCTCATGGCTCGCTTTTGAGGGGATTAAAGTAGTTATTAGAGAACTTGGTGCTGATCATGTTCTCTATCCCAGCCTTCACGATCAACCCATGGTTGAAGACCTTCTCGGGCAGTTGGGAATGGATGACTTGCTTGATGACGAAAAAACGGATGCGGGCCGGAAACCGGGTAAAAACGGCGTTGCCTCTTTTCCCAATAAATTTGTTTTTTTGGTACCTAAAGGCCGGGAAGCTGAAGTCGCGGATAAAATATCTGGCGCGATCAAAGATGCCTGGATGAATCTCGGAAACCGGACCTTGGCCCTGGTTCTGCAAAAAACTAAAAAAGAAGATCCCTTTATTGAAACTCTTTTTGCTCAACAGATGGGTTCTTATTGGGATTTTCAATGGGCCTCCTCACCTCTGGTGGGGAAGAGCGACAAGGAAATAATAACCACTCTCTTGCACAAAGATTCATGGCAACCGGCTTTTGCCTTGCTCAGAGAGGCGGAAAAGTTTTTCAGACCGCATAAGGATGCTAAAGGTTCTCTTTACAGTGTCAGTCACGCGCTGGCCCAAGGTTGTCTGGCGGCGGGCAAGTTGAGCCGGATCAATCACCGGCTACCTGAGGCCGGTATTAAATGTGATATGTTCAGTGAATATGAAATTATTCATTATGAACATAAAACTTCGGCTGACCAAAACCCGCCTCCTTCCCAGGATCCTTTTTGGCAGGATTTACGCAATAAATCAACAGATTTCAAAGAAACTGAGCGTCTTTGCGCTATTGGCCTGGTTAAAAGACTGGCATATCGAGTTTGTCAGGAGATTGATAATCACCCTTTGCGGCCATTTTTCAAAAATGTCGACAAGTTCCCTTCAACTACGGAAATGGCCATGTTTGACTGGTGGCAAAAGGTTAAGGTCGATGAGTCGATGGCCGGGTTGCTCGCTGAACTGGTAGAAAAAGATAAGGATAAGAAAAAGGAAGTCCTGCCCCTGCTCGCTCAATGTCAGCATGATCAGGATGAACCCCAGAGTGTGGAGCACCAAGATTATGGTCTCTTTGAGACTTCTCCGGTCAATAAAACGGTGGCACGGAAAATTTTCAAAGACCATCCGGTTGCAGATTATCAGAAATATTACGCCCTTCTAGTGATGGACGGAGACCGCTTGGGGAAATTGGTTAACGGTGAAACCCTGGGGGCGACCTGGGGCAATGTTCTTGCTCCTGAGCTGCAAAAACGTTTGACGGGAGATTTTGAAAAAAAGCATAAAGATTTTTGGCAAGAATTTTTTAGTAAACGGCGGCTGGTGGCTCCCTCCACCCACGCTGCAATTTCGGAGGCTTTAGGAGATTTTTCCCTGCATACCGTGCCTTCAATTATCAATAAATATGATGGCCAGTTGATCTATGCCGGGGGTGATGATGTCTGCGCGATTATGCCGGTTTCAACGGTGGTCGATGCGGCCCGGGAAATCTCTCGTTATTATG
>JAYEGS010000219.1:0-2492 GCA_034659215.1 Pseudomonadota bacterium
GTCAGGAATATCCCCTGGCGGTTGAAAATATTAACCTGGCGATAAGTCAAGCTGAAGAGTACGGTTTTTTAGGCGAAAACATCCTTGGTTCAGGGTTTGATTTTAAGGTTTCAGTGCATCAGGGGGCCGGCGCCTTTGTCTGTGGTGAATCGACGGCTCTGATGACGGCCATTGAAGGTCGGGTCGGAGAGCCTCGGCCAAAATATATCCGCTCTAACATCAAGGGGCTCTGGGATAAACCCAGTGTCTTGAATAATGTTGAAACCTGGGCCAATGTGCCGCTGATCATCAATAAAGGGGCGGACTGGTTTACGCAATTTGGCACCGAAGGAAGCTCCGGTACCAAGATTTTTGCCCTGGTTGGTAAAATCAACAACACCGGTCTGGTTGAAGTCCCCATGGGCATCTCGCTTAGAGATATTATCTACAAGATCGGCGGCGGCATTCCTGACGGCAAAAAGTTCAAAGCCGTACAGACCGGTGGCCCGTCCGGCGGTTGTATCCCCGAAGAACTCTTAGATCTCGGCGTCGATTTTGACGAACTCTCCAAAGCCGGCTCAATGATGGGTTCGGGCGGAATGATCGTCATGGATGAAGATACCTGCATGGTTGATGTTGCCCGGTACTTTATGGATTTCTTAGCCGATGAATCGTGTGGTAAATGTGTCCCCTGCCGTGAAGGCACGAGGCAGATGCTTAAAATCCTGACCAATATCACCGAAGGCCGGGGCAAAGAGGGCGATATCGAGCTTTTAGAAGAGCTTTCCGAAGTTGCCCAGGAAGCCGCCCTTTGTGCTTTAGGCAAAAGTGCCCCTAACTCATTCTTAAGCACGTTACGTTACTTCCGAGATGAATATGAGGCCCACATCAAGGAGAAACGCTGTCCGGCGCTCTCCTGCAAAGAGCTCATCAATTTCTATATCGATCCGGCAAAATGCCAGGCCTGCGGGGCGTGCCTTAAAAAGTGTCCGGCTGATGCGATTATCGGCGGCAAAAAACTGGTTCATATTGTCGACCAGGAGAAATGTACCAAGTGCGGAACCTGTTTTGAAGTCTGCCCGACAAAATTTGGTGCCGTAACCAAAATCTCCGGCGTGCCGGTACCGCCCCCGCTTCCTGAGGAAGAGAGAACTGTAGTCAAAAAAAGTAAGGAAAAATAATGAGTGAAATACTTTTAGAAATAGACGGAAAAGAAGTTAAAGCAAAAGCCGGGATGACTATTCTGGATGCCGCTAAAAGTGTCGGAATCTCGATCCCCACACTCTGTCATCACGAGGCCCTGGAACCTTTCGGGAGTTGTCGGCTTTGCTCTGTCGAAGTGGAAGTTCGCGGCTGGACAACCCTGGTTGCTTCCTGCGTCTATCCGGTCGCGGCCAACATCGTCGTCAAAACCAGGTCTGAAAAGATCGACAGAATCCGCAAGATGATCCTGGAACTCTACCTAGCCCATGCCCCGGATTCATTCGAGTTACAAGATCTGGCTAAAGAGTACGGCGCCGATAAAGACCGCTTTGAAAAAGAATCCTCATTCTGTATCCATTGCGGCCTCTGCGTCAGATATTGCAACGAAGTCAAGCAGAAAAACGCGGTCGGCTTTGTCGATCGCGGCGCCCGCAAAGAGATCTGCTTCATCCCGGAGATCGCCGCCAAAGAGTGCTGGGACTGCAAAGAGTGCTTCCCGCTCTGCCCGACCGAAGCCCTGCAAGCCGCCTACGTTTTATCTCAGGCGCTGTTTACGCCTCAGGAATAGGGAGCGCTATTACCTGTTTGAGATGTGCAAAGCCCGTAGATGGATTATATCCACTTACGGGCTTTTTCTTTGCCATACCGTGACTTTTTACAAGTTCATCAGTTGTTGCATTGTCGGCGAGAAATACTCTATGATGTCGTGCCAATTACTTTCGTCGTTGGCGCTGCTACGATGACACTCGTCGATAAAGGTACTTATTTGTGGGCCTTGCAGTAACTTTTGGGTTGCGGGAGCAATTCCAGCATTAGAAATAACAAGCTTTCTTACAGATATTTTTCCATGCTGACAGCAATTGTGGAGAATTGAGTCAGGATTTTTTTATCCTCAGTAATTAACGGTAAGCCGGTCTCTTTTGACAATCCGACAAAATTGCAATCGTAAGCTGACAGTGTACTATTTTCAATTGCGTTAAATACATGGTCGACATTGATTAAATCTCGTGACTCAACAACTTCAAGAGCTTTTTTGAATAATATTTTACTTTTGTTGGGCTTAATAAGGGCTTTACGTTGGTATAGAGTTAAAATACTTAAAAATTCATAACGCCATAAAGAGGGAGCAACCCAGTTTTTATCCTTTTCATAGAGATTGAATGCCAATTGATTATATTTTTCATTTGGCAGCAACAGATATGAAATAGTATTTGTGTCTACAACAATCATGGTCTGCCTTGCTCAATAACTTTTTTCATCTCTTTTGGAGATAATTCAAACCCGTTTACATCGATATCCGCATGGATTTT
>JAYEGS010000220.1:0-38722 GCA_034659215.1 Pseudomonadota bacterium
GCCTTCACTTCATGGTCTCATCCCCACGTTTTTCTCTATAGTACGGTCAAAGTCGTATTTGATGAAAAGGGTCTGGCCGGGGTGCGGGTTAATTGGGTCTTTGACGAAATGTTCAGCAGTATGATGATTCTTGACTTTGATAAAAATCGTAACCGGCGGTTTGAACCGGCGGAAACTGAAAGTCTCAAAAATGGGGCTTTTAAAAATCTGCGGAAATTTGACTATTTCATGCACATAAAAATTGATGGTAAGTCGTTCAAGGTGAAATATGTGACTGATTTTTCAGCGGAAATCACCGAGGGTAAAATGGCTTACCGGTTCTTTGTCCCTTGCCATGTTCAAGCCGAAGAGAGTTCTAAGGAAGTTAGGTTATCCATTTATGATGCTACTTTTTACAGCAGTGTTTTTCTAGAAAAAAATCCCGTTACCTATGAGAGCCGACACGCTTATGAAGTTGAACACACAGTTGAAAAAAATAGAGGTGAAGCTTACTATTACGGCCAGGTTTATCCCGAGGAGATCATTCTGAAATTCAGGCGAAAAAATGGCTAGATTATTGATCTCATTGCTGATTCTTTTTCCCCTGCTTTGTGGTGCGGTTGTTGTTAAAGCCCAAAATCCTTTTCTCTCCCCCAAAAGTTCCTCGAAAAGTTTTCAGCCGGTTCCGCAATCCTCGATTCCGCAAAGTTCATTTTTAGGCAAAATTACATTCTGGCAACTGCAACTCAAAGAAAAAATGACGGTTCTGGTCCGGCGGGCTAAAACAACCGAGAGTATTACTCCATGGTTGACCTTGTTGATGATTGCCTTCGGATATGGTGCGCTTCACGCCGCCGGGCCCGGCCATGGTAAAGCGGTGGCCATCTCCTTTATTTCGTCTCGAAATGCGTCTTTGGGCAGCGGACTGTTGTTTGGATCATTGATCGCTTTCTGCCATGGATTTTCAGGGATAATTTGTGTTCTCGGGATTTACTATTTTCTTGAAGGGGTTATTAGTGGGTCGTTGGGCACTGTTTCCCACATAACTCAGACCGTGAGTTATAGTCTGATCGCTCTTTTGGGATTTGGTATTTTTGTAAAAAACAGCCATGCACTGTTATTTAAGTCTAAACTCAAGCTCGAAGCCGATTCTGGTGCTCTGAAAGCCCCGGCCAATGATGTAAAAGAGTCAAAATGGGCATTTGTTCTCTGGGCGGTGACGGTCGGAGTGGTTCCCTGTCCGGGTGTAATCATGGTGTTGCTGTTCTGCCTTTCGCTCAACCTGTTGGGTTTGGGTTTATGGTTAGCAGTTTTTATCTCCTTAGGTATGGCGACGACAATTTCGTTGGTTGTGGTCTCTGTCGTTCTCGGAAGAGGGCTTTCCTTGAGAAGTGTTTCCGAGAAGCGGATTGCCGTAGTCGAAAAGGTGCTTGGCGTTGTCTCCGGTATGGCAATCACGGTTTTGGGCTTGCTCTTTTTATCAATGGCCTAATATACTTTTGAGATCGGTTATACCCTTTAAATCTACCGACTTTGCGAAGTGCTCGTTTATCAGCCCTTTAATATCGCTGTGATCAAGTAACTCAAATTTCACCATCATCGTGGCAAGTTTTTTGATCTCCGCAGAATCGGGTATGAATCGATCATATTCAATTCTGTGCTGGGGAGTTGTCAGGGCAAAGTAGATAAGTTCCGGCGATTGATTCCAGTAATGAGAAGCAACCTCTGCGGCTTCTAAAGGATGGTTGCCGGCCCAGATTCCTGAGCGAGCCGCTGCTGAAACCAGATGTTGTACGGCCTGGTCGTTATGCTCGATTAAGCCTTGCTTGACCAGAACCAGGTTGCAAATGAAATGCGGGCACAACTCTTCAACATAATAAAGGGCTTCGGCATCTTTAGAGAGGATGGTTTGGGCGGCAAACGGTTCGCCGACAAAATATGCATCGAGCGAGCCTGAGGCTAAAGCCGGGGCCATATCCGACGGGTTCATTTCAACTATCTTGATTGCCGGTGTTATCGAATTTTCTTCCATCAAACGCATGGTTTCCAGGTAGTGACCTGAGTAGCGCATGGGAACCGCCAGGGTCTTGCCGGCCAAATCCTCAATCTGTGTGATATTTAACCCTTTGCGAACAACAAGAGTGCTTTCGTGGCGATTTCCAATATAGACAATCTTAACGTTTTCGCCCTGTTGTTTAAGAACAATCGCCAAAGGAGCTATCATAAAGGCGGTATCAATGTGATCGTTACGTAAAGCCTCCGCCATTTCGGCAAACGAGGCAAATTTGACTGCGATAAAACGATAATCACCCGCCTCCCGGCTGGCTTGATCCAGTAACGGTGCGGCCAGGTTAGTGATAACCGGCATATAGCCCATCCGGATAACTGTTCGATCTTCGTGGTGATGGTCGAAGTGGTATTGAAGAAGGGATATAATGATCAACCACCCGAGCGCTATGAGGCCATAACGCCGATCCGTGGAAGCCTTAAAGTTCTTTCTAAACGGCATATGATACACCCTGCATCAGGAATATCTGTTTGCGCAATTTGTTTAATTCGGGAATTTTTTGAAAATCCCGGGGCCGGGGAAAATCGAGCTCAAGATTCAGCTGAACCGTTGCCGGTCGGCCATCCATTACCACAATCCGGTCGCCCATAATAAGAGCGTCATCGATATCATGGGTGACGACAAGTGTGGTTTTCCCCGTGAAATTGTGCATATTGACCACCTCTTCCCGCATCTTCATATGAGTCATGAAATCGAGACCGCTGAAAGGTTCGTCCATAATCATAACGTTCGGGTTGACGGCCAGAGCCCGAGCCAGTTCCGTGCGCCGTTGCATGCCGCCTGAAAGCTGATGTGGATAATGATATTCGAAACCATTGAGCTCCACGATTTCAATCTGTTCCGCCACTTTTTCAGCTCGGCTTCGGGAATCTTCCATGTTTCTCAAACCCAGTTCAACATTTTCCCATACCGTCATCCAGGGGAGTAAACCATTATTCTGAAAAACAAAAATATTGTTTGAGCTTGGTCGTTCCACGCAACTTCCGTCAATTATTACGTTGCCGGAGGTGGCCTGCTCGAATCCGGCAATAATCCGCAACAGGGTTGATTTGCCGCAACCCGATGGCCCAAGGATGCAGACCATCTCGCCATCGACAATTTCCAGGTTGATATTGTCGAGAACCGGAATAGTGCCTCGGTAAGGGCTCTTGGAATTATCATCCTTGCGCATCTGTTTACGTCGATTCCGGTACTCCTTGCTGACGGAGTTGATGATAATGTGTCCCATGATGATTACCTGACTTTTGCTTGATTCCAGCTCGTTGATTCAACCTGGCCCATGCGCCGCATAATGAAGTCGAGCAGCAATCCGATAAGCCCGATGACGATCATGCCGGCCATCACATAATCCATCCGCAAAGCGTTGCGGGAATCAAGAATCAGAAATCCTAAGCCGGATCGAACAGCGATCATTTCAGCGGCAACAACCACCAGCCAGGCAATCGATAGAGAGATGCGAAAAGCGGTTATGGTCGCCGGAGTTATCGCCGGAATTATAATTTTTGTAATGGTTTCCAGGCGGGTGAAATTGAAGTTGGCGGCAACTTGGAAAAAAACCGGATTGATTGAGCTAACGCTAATTGTCGTGGAAACCACCAGCGGGAAGAAACTGGAGAGAAATATCAGGAAAATAGCCGGCTGGTCGCCGATACCAAACCAGAGCATCGCCAAAGGAATCCAGGCGATGGGTGAAATCGGCCGCAGAAACTGAATAATGGGGTTGCAGAGGGCGTTGAAGGTCTTGTGGCGTCCCAAAAGAATGCCCAGCGGCAGACCCAACAGCACCGCGAGATAGAACCCGACTGTAATCCGGAAAAGGCTGGCGACCGTGTGTTTGAGCAGCGTGCCGTTACTAATAAGTTCGCCCAGACTGATAAAAACCGGAATCGGCCCGGGAAACACCTGAGCACTCCAGCCCGAGAAGCGAGCCAGCAGATCCCACGTCAGCAGCAACATCGCAAAAGCTAAAACAGTGAGTAAAAAAGGCCATCTGTCCCACCATCTCTGAGTTCTTTGATTGTTTAAGTTCATTATTAGTGACTTACAGGTTTCCCCGCATTAGAAAGCGTTATAGATCAAGTGAATACCAACCAGCGTGAGGATAAAGATAAAAATTTCTTTCAACATTCTTTCATTAATATATCCCGTGATACGCGGGCCAATCTGGCCGCCAATCAAGACTCCGGGTGCGGCCCAGGCAATGGTCTGCCAATGGGGAGTGCCGCCTAATATAAGATGGATTAATGAACCGACAAGGCAGACACCGAAAATTGTAGTGATACTTGTCGCGATGGCTGTACTCATGCGCAGATTCATCTTGCCATGCATCAGCGGAATTATCCACTCCCCGATACTGACGCTGAGCATTCCGCTGACCACCGACATCAGAGAGAGCAGGGGCATATATGGTTTGGCTTTAGCTATTTCAACCCGCTTTAGTCCGATATCATCATACTTATGGTTGAGTGAAACAAAGAGAAAGGCGGTGGTCATCGCGATCAGGCCGAGGATCAGTTCAATGTGAGCCGGGCTGATCTTTCTGGTTATGCAGGAGCCCGCAAGGATGCCGGGAAGCGTGACTGCCAGCATGAGCAAGGCCAGTTTAAAGTCGACTTGCTGCCGACGGATGTAAGCCAAACTTCCTGAACCCATACCGACGCTCTGAATTATAAGCGATGTGAGAACTGATGTTTCCGGTTTTAATTTCAGAATAAGTAAGAGAAACGGCATCCAGAGAATACCACCCCCGATACCGACTATTGAAGAGATCGTTGCGATCAGAATTCCCATCGGGAAGGCCGGCCAGAAACTACTCATGCAGACTCTCGTCGATGGAGTAGAATTTAAAACAGTCCACAACATTTTTCAATGTCGCAAGTTCCGTATCAAGTTCCGTCAGTCTGTTTTTGGTCTCAAGCAACTCTTCCGCTCTCAGCGAGCTCTGGTCGAGCAGGGTTGTTGCGTCGCTAATCAATTTCCTGCCGGAAACGCAGGTGTTGAGCGAAAAATGGATGATTTCCTGGAGATTGCTCGACATCTCATTTATAACGCCTCCAAGATCGGCCAGTTCGTTATTGGCATCAATGGTAATTGTCTGACTGAGATCGCCTTTGGAAATTTCATTCGATTTTTCAATCATATGCTGCAATGGCCCGGTGATATTTTTAATAAACATCATCAAGACGATTACAACCACGGACATAATGATCCCAATCATTAAAACCGCTTTGTATCTAAGCCGGTCGAGGGGTTGGAAAATGTCGGAAGAGTCGATGGTTTGACCGACAATCTTTTCAATGTGGGCGAGCCATGCCCCTCTAAGTTCACTGTTGTAGGTTTCGGTGATAAATTCAACTCCGAGCAGGAGAGCGGCAAAACCAATCAGTAAAAAATAGATGATCATGGTTCGTTGCAGAGTATATCTGAAATTTGAATCCCGGTTATTCATGTTTTTTATCGGTTTTTAAGGGAGAGGCCCATAATTTCTCGGGCCAGTGCCATATATTGGAGTCCGGAAGAGCTTTTCTGATCATAATTGAGAACCGGCATACTCATAATCTGGGCTTCACGCAAACGTTCATCCTGAGGAATCACCGTTTGGTAGATTCGTTCCGGATGTAGATTCTTAAGTTTGGTGAAAATCATTCGGGATGCGGTTGCGGTTTCATCGTACATAGTGACAAGAACGCGGGCATCCAGGGCCGGGTTGGTCTTTTTGCGAATCAGATCGATAATATTGAGTACCTGGTCGACGCCATGGGTAGAGAGATAGTCGCACTGGGTCGGAATAATGGCCAGATCCGAGGTTGTCAGAGCGTTGATGGTAAAGAATTCAATCGAGGGCGGAGTGTCAATAATGATGTAATCAAAACGTTCTTTAACCAATGAGAGCTGTTTATTGAGAATATACTCATAGTCATTTTTGCCAAAATACTTCTTGCTCAGCAAGACCATGTTTTTATTGGACGGCAATAACCACAGCCCTGGATACGAGGTTTGAATCAGAGCCGCATCAAGTTCCCGGTTCCCGCTATTCAGGATGTTGTAAAAAGAGGTTGTATTCTGGTAACCCATTGAAATGGTGAGGTTAGCTTGAACATCAAAGTCGATAAGCAATACCCGTTTTTCCAACAACGCCAAAGACAATCCCAGATTCAGGCAAGTTGAAGTTTTGGCAACTCCACCCTTCTGATTAGTGATCACAATGGTGGTGCCTGTCCGGGTCGGGCTTTTGCTCTCGGGCTGGTTGGCGGAAGGGGTTTCCTGAACCCGATCCGGTAGAAGAATCGTGAAGCTGTGTTTGCAACTGGGGCATCGAACTGAAACGCTTTTAATTGAGCTTGTCAGTCGTTTTTCATCAAGCTTTAAGCGGCTTTCGCATCTTTCACATACAACAATCATTAAAGCTCCTCTATTCGGTCATGATGGAGATGATCGCTTGCGGCAATTTTGACTCATCCAGTACCTTGTTAACGGTTCCTTGCTTGATCGCATTGTCGGTCAGATTCGGGTAGACGCAGGTCTGAGTATCCTGAGCCATAGTCACACCTGAGAATTTCTGGATATGGGCGAAACCATCGGCACCGTCGGTGCCGATACCGGTAAGCAGAATTCCAACCGTATTTTGCTGAAAAACATCGGCCGCCGAAGCAAAGAGTTGATTAAGAGGTTCGTCTTTATTTTCAGTCTCATTTAAACAGATCGTTCCGTTTGCCAAGGTCTGAACCCGGACACTTTTTTGACAGGAGCTGATATAGCAGACCCCCTGTTTCAGTTGCATACCATCCCGGGCTTCGCAAATTTCCCAAGGGACTAACATATCAAACCGTTTAACAAAAGCGCTGAGTATTTTAGGTGACATTTCGACCACGACAACTACTGCCGCCGGCAGTGTGGGCGGCAGGTTGGCGAGCAGGCGGATAACCGGGTTGGGGCCACTCAATGTCGTCCCCAGAGCCAGCAGGTAGTCCAACGGCTGGTAGCCGTAGCGGTCAAGATCTTTATCCCTCTCCCACTGGGGCAGGCGTACGCGCCGGATATTAGCAAGGTTGACCTCACTAGCCAGTTTTATCCGATCAATCAGGTGCTGACGTGAACGATCGATATCCGTAGATACTGCACCTGATGGTTTGGGGATAAAATCAACCACCCCCAGTCGCAAGGCGTCAAAGGTGATGGCTCCGTCACTAAATAGTGAACTTAAAACAACCACCGGAACCGGTGATTTGATCATGATGTGGCGGATACTGGTGATTCCATCCATGACCGGCATGTCGATGTCAAGCGTAACCACATCCGGGTGCAACTCTTCGATTTTTTCCAGACCTTCTTGTCCATTGCAGGCAGTACCGACGACTTCAATTTGGGCATCGTCCTCAAGCATATTGAGAATCGCTTTGCGCATAAAAGCGGCGTCGTCGACAATCAGAACTTTTATCTTTTTCTCAGTTATCATATTATACGTTCCTGTCATGAGCCCAGCTAACAACCCGATTGGCTATAGCCTCCGGCCTGAGTTCTTCATCAATAAGTTTTTCTTGGGTAATTTGGGTCAGGAAATCGGGCATCATACAGCTTGAATGGTTTTGCCCAAAAATAGAACCACCTTTTTCCCGAACATAACGTAAGCCTTCCAGATTGCCGGTTTCGGCCCCGGAGAGTAATATGACAAGTAATCGATCTTGAAAAATATCGGCTGCTGAAAAAAGAAAAAGATCAAAATAAGTGGGCCCGAATTCGGAATCATGTTCTTCTTGCAATGATCGAATCCGGACTGAATCAGCTACCGCCTGCAGAAGCAATGAACGTCTTTGTGAATCCAGGTAAAAACCGTCTTGTAAAGGTGTACTATCAGCTATAGGTGTTACCATATGATGGCACAAGCGACTAAGATGCGCCGACATAGCAGTTAAAAAAGTTACCGGGATGGAATTTAAGCAGACAAAGGCCGATCTCTTTGCTTCCGGTATTCCTGCAACCAGCTGATAGAGTGCTCCATGGCCGCTGCATCCGGAAGAGATGATAACCAGTCGCTTGGCCGCAAATGAACTACGACCGGCTTTATGATGAGCCGGAGCCTGAAGCTCTTGGGGATTGCGAAAGCGCCGAAATACGGAAGTGTCGGCCATTGCCGACCGGCGAATACGTTCAACGATTTTTTGCTGCTGAAGTAAAAAATCTCCGCCTCTGACCGGTTTGCTGATGAAATCCACGGCCCCAAGATCAAGCAGTGAGAGGACGGTTTCAGCTGCTCTGCTGCCGACGTTGCTCATAATTACAATTGGGCAGGGGCTTTTGATCATAATATGTTTAATTGCGACTCTGCCGTTCATCACCGGCATGTTGACGTCCAACAGGATTACATCAAACTGCAAGACCTCCATCATTTCCAGGGCTTCTTTGCCGTTGTGGGCAATGCCTGCGATCTCTATATCGCCAGCCACCAACAGCATAGTTGACATGATTTTGGCCATAATCGTGGAATCTTCGACCATCAACACTCGCAGTTTATCCGTTTCGACAGATACGATGTCAGCGGCCACCACCGGAACCTCGTCTTCTTCAAATATTTGACTTGATTCATCACTGCGCCGGGCTGCCTCAAGCAGCAGGTACTGATAATTTGCTTTGATGGTGACGGCTATCTCAGGAACTCCATCCAAAGTTTCAAAGCCGCCATTATGCCAGGTCATAATGGCATAGAAAGCTTCTTCACCGCTTAGTTTTTCACAGTGGGCGTGGATGATATCTCCTTTCTGGATAAAAATTCGACCTTGTTGCATCTCATTGTCGACCTGAATGGTAATGGTTGCTCCCGAAAGACAACACATCTGAATCAGGTCATCAAGCTGGACAACCTTGAGCGTACCTGTAAAACCTTGATTATGTTTGTGGGGTGATATTTTTTTTAAGCCATCCATATTGCGGTCTTATTTTTTTACTTTTTGATTGATGG
The DNA here is from genome assembly GCA_034659215.1 of Pseudomonadota bacterium. Classification (GTDB taxonomy): domain Bacteria; phylum Desulfobacterota; class Anaeroferrophillalia; order Anaeroferrophillales; family Tharpellaceae; genus Tharpella. Next base: position 9,003 of record JAYEGS010000220.1, read on the forward strand.
AAAGATTGATCAGCTCGTAAACGTCCAGGATAAGAGAGATTCTGCCGTCACCAAGAATGGTGGCTCCGGAGAAACCGCTTTTTTCCTGGATATAATCTTCCAATGGTTTAATAACGACCTCTTCCTGTCCCAGCAGAGCATCCACCACCAGGCCCATACGCTTCATGCCCGTGCTGACCACCACGACATAAGTCTGCTGCCGGTGGTTGGAAGTTCTTTCCAGATTGAAGAGATCGCTCATACGCACCAACGGAAGTGTACTTTCCCGAAACGACATGACTTCGACACCTTCAATTGTGGAGATCTTATCCCGGGATATTCTTAAGGTTTCTTCCACTGTCGAGAGAGGTATGGTGAAAAGTTCCGAAGCTACCCTGACTCGTAATGCCGGGATGATCGCCAACGTTAGCGGAATCTTGATCCGAAAGCGCATCGCGACTTCCGGCGTAGTCTCGATCTCAATTGTGCCATTGAGCTTCTCAATATTTTTTCTGACCACATCCATACCGACTCCGCGGCCGGATATGTGGGTTACCGAATCCGCCGTGGAAAAACCGGGCATCATAATAAGTCCGGTCAGCTCCCGGGTGGACATCTGTTCCAACTCGTTAAGTGAAACGAACTTTCCGGCCAGGGCTTTCTCCTTGATGCGGTTCAGATCGAGTCCCCGGCCATCATCCATGATTTCGATAACTACATGGTTGCCTTCATGGTAGGCTTGGAGTTGAATTGTACCGGTTTCCGGTTTGCCTTTTTCCAGTCGTTCAGCGGTGGTTTCGATGCCATGATCTACGGCGTTGCGGATAATATGAATCAGGGGGTCGGAAATTTCCTCAATCACCATTTTGTCGAGTTCAGTCTCTTCGCCATGGATGTCCAGCTCTACCTGTTTGCCGGTATCGCGAACCAGATCAAAAACGAGCCGAGGGTAGCGGTTGAAGAGTTGGGAGATCGGCAACATGCGAACTTTCATGACCTCTTCCTGAAGTTCATTGGTGACCTTGTCAAAAAGAGTCGTCGCTTCGCTCAGGCGGGAGGTCATATTGGTGAGCTGTCGCATCTCCCGGGTATCGAGTTTAAGTTTCTGTTTTAACTCCTGCTGAAGGGTTCGCATCTCTGTGAGAAGTTGGGTGAACCCGGCCCGGCTGACCACCAGTTCGCCAACCTGATTCATCAAAGCGTCAATCTTGCCGGCATCAACGCGGATACTTTGTTTGAGGATCTTTTCGTTAATTTGATCGGATTGACGCCGCATACTTTGATCCGGGTCGCGACGATCGGTTCCCTGAAGCAGCGCTGCATTCTCGGCTTTCAAAGCCGCTTCGACGCTTGTCGTATCCGTTTTGTCGGTGGTCTCGATTTCCTGGTTTATGCTGTTGTCGGCGGCCTTGTCGGTGGTTGTGATTTGACTGCTGCCATCGATAACCCGAATACGTTCGAGCAGATCATTAATTCCCGCCTGCTCGATTTGGGTCTGTTCCAGGTTTTTAGTCAGCAGGCTTACGCGATCCCAGCCCGCCATAAGCAGACTCATCACTTCCCGATTTACTGTCAGCTGGTTCTGGCGCAACTGATACAACAGGTTCTCAAGGTTGTGGGTTAGTTTTGCAATCCGGTCTATGCCCAGATATTCGGCCGCACCCTTGATCGTGTGAACCGAACGAAAAATATCGTCCAGGGTTTCCCGTTTACCGAAGTTGGCATCGAGAAGGAGAAGATTTTCTTCCATCTCTTCAAGGTGCTCTCTCGTTTCGGCAATAAAATCCGGAAGCATGGAAAGATCGGAGATTGCCGCTTGAGGGCTCTCCGCATGGCTCTCGGCGGCTTGCTTCTCTTCATCCGGAATTAACTTAGGCTCCGGCATCGCATCAATAGATGGAGTTTCCGCCGTCGCGAAAAAGGGTGTTTCGTTCTCGGTTCGGGCAACCGCTTTCGGGGTGATCGGCTCTTCCTCTAAAAGAGTAAGGTGGGGAACCCGACTGATGGCAGTTGCGATGTTGGCTTGCATGCACTCTGTAATAAAGGCGGGGATAAAATCATCCTCATGGTTTTGCAATCGTACATTAGCCGCAACAATCTCTTTTGCCCACTTTTCATAAAATGAGGTTAGTTGTTCATAACCCATGTAGTTGGCCGAAGAGCAGAGCCGGTCGATCTGTTCCAGGCAGGCTTTTAAAATGTCAATCCGAATGTTGTTGTCGGCCTCCTGCAGGGCCGCCGTCTGAAGCTGCAAGTCGCTGAGCTTCTCCTCCAACTGCTCATGAAAAATGGCAAAAAGCTCTTCGTCATTCTCCTCTTCGTAGTCATCGACTGCGGTCAAAGCCGTAGCCTCATCGCTTTCAATCGGCTTGTTCGCATCACTTAAGATATCAGCAATTGCCGGAAAAGTTTCAGGGTTTGCCGATGGGGATGCTGAAGAAGAAAATAGTTCAGATTCGATTTCAGTCGGATTGGTAGTTGCTTTTGCCTCACTTTGCTTGAGTCGGCTATCAAATGACCAGCTTAGTTTCTCAAAAAGATTTGTGTCACTGGCGGTATCACCTTTTGCCGTTTCCCCGGCTTCAACATACTCTTCCAGTATATCCCTTGAATTGTCGGCGTCAGTATCGGTATTATCCACGTTAGAGTCACAGAAGATTTCCGTCTCTTTTAGTGGTAGACTATGCTTTTCAGGTGCTTCTGAATGGTCAGGTGTCACCAACGTTTCTAAGGGCTCGGGGATTTGCAGGCGCGGATAGCGGCTGATAAGAGCCGTGATATTGGCTTCCATGCAGTCGCCGATAAAGTTTGAAACAACTCCCTCCTCATTGGCGTAGAGTCGTTCTTTGATTGCCTGAATCTCGGTTTTCCACTTTTCATAAAAGGTGGTCAGTTGATCATAGCCCATGTAGTTGGCCGAAGAGTTCAATTGGTCGATTTGGGCCAGACAAAATTCCAGAATTGTTATTTGCTTATCTTTGTCAGCTTCGGGCAAAGCTGCTGTCTGAGTCTGAAGGTCGGTGATTTTTTCCTCTATTTGTCCCAAGAAAATGGTATAGAGTTCTTCGTCATTTTCGTCTTCGTCGTATTTATAGTTCTCATTTTCCGTAAATACCTGCTTATCATCTCCCGCAGCCACCCTGTCGACCTCTTCGGATATCCGAGAGGTGGTGTCTACGGTTCGAATACGCTCTACCAGGTCGTCGATTTCAATTTCCTCGATCTGAGTCTGATTCAGGTTTTCAGTGAGCCGGCCAAGACGTTCCCGGCCGGCCAAAAGAAGATCTATCACTTCCCGGCTCACCGTCGACTCATCTCTTTGCAACTGATGATAGAGCAGGTTCTCAATTGTGCGGGACAGTTCAGCAATTCGTTCTATCCCCAAATACTCTGCCGCCCCCTTAATGGTGTGCGCGGAGCGAAAAATATCGTCGAGCATCATTCGGTTGCCGGGGTCGGCCTCCAAACGGAGAAGACTATCTTCCATCTCTTCAAGATATTCTACTGTTTCCGCAATAAAATCTTGAAGTAGGGAAAGATCTACCATCACATTCTCCTTCAATTTTCAGAATCATCTACTTCGAAAACCTTAACAGCGCCGCGCTGAAAAGAGTCACGTTTCTTCTTATTTGTAAATACAACTATACAGGCTAAATGGTGCCATCATAGTTGGTCAATCAGTTCAAGAATCTCTTTAGTGGAATGTTTATTCAAGTAACCTTTCGCCCCCAGTTGTCGAGCTTTTTCAATGTAGTCGGCTTGATTAAGGTTAGAGAGAAAAATAATCTGGGCCTCTTGGTCAAAATCCAATATTTTGCCGGCCGCAGTAAATCCGTCCATGCCCCGCATGGTGATGTCCATTGTTACCAAATCCGGTTTAATCAATTTATATTGTTCAATGGCGCTGTTTCCATCTTTGGCCTCTCCCACCACTTCATGGTGGGCTTTTTGCAGGGTCGTGCCAATCATCTTGCGCATGATGGTAGAGTCATCCACTATCAGTATCTTTTTGCCCATCGGTTTCTTACCTTATATTTTAATTAGACTCAATTCTCATTCAAACCACGAAGTTTTTTGATCTCATCGACAAGTAGAATTCGATTGAAATCCAGAAGAATCAGGAGGCGTTCATCAATCCGGCACACGCCGGTAATGTATTGGCTTTGTAAGCCGGATACGACAATATCCGGAGGCGGCTTGATGTTTTCCAGAGGTACTTTAAGTACTTTGGTTACAGCGTCGACGATAAAACCGGCAACTCGATTATTGATGTTCAAAATTATTATCCATATCTTGCCGGCAGGTGATTTAGCACTGTTGGCGTTGAGTCTGCGGCGCAAATCTATCACCGGAATGATATTACCGCGCAGATTAATGACTCCTTCAATAAAATCAGGCGAATTGGGGATCGGCGTAAATGGCATTTCCCGGATAATCTCCTGCACCATCAGGATGTCGACCCCGAATAGTTCCTTGCCGATAACAAAACCCACAAGTTGCATGAGCCCATCATTCTCTTCCTGACCCTCCGGATTAGGATATGCTTCTTCCATGGCAAATATCTCCTTTATAGTCCCTTCCGGAGCGGCTCCGGCAGAGATACCTCCAATTTTTAAGAATCGCTTTCCAGCTTAAACTGAGCCGCCTGTTGGGTCAGAACCTGGGACATCTTCTGGAGCTGGTTGGTAATAGAGACAACCGTTTCCGCCCCTTCCTTGGTTTCCAGAGCACTTTTCGTTGATTCCGTGGTGATTTCCACCAGATCCAATGAGCGTTGCGCCTGTAAATCGGTCAGTTCTTTTGAGGATGCGCTTCGTCCCACGATCTCCTCCATCTGTTGCCCGATTTCACTAAGGCCGGAGTTTGCACTCTGGATGAGAGCGGAAATGGCGGTCGATTTTTCCATCAAATTGGCCAGAGCCGCTTGTGACGTAGCCCGTCGTTCCCCCTGCTGACCCGCCATCTCTCCAATCTCACGGGCCAGGGTATTGAGCTCTTCCATCATGGTATTAACATCGTTGATGCCGACCACAATCTTTTCCGTGGCTTGACCAATCTCTCGGGTAGCCTGCAAACTGTTGTTACTACCGGCAACGATCTCTTCCAGAGCCAGTCGGGAGCGGTCGGAAAGTCGAGTTCCCTCTGCAACCTGGGCTGATGAATCTTTAATAAGTTTGGTGATCTCCTTGGCCGCATCGGAAGAACGCTGAGCCAATTTACCAACTTCGTCAGCAACAACCGCAAAACCTTTACCATGGACACCGGCTCTGGCGGCTTCAATTGCCGCATTCAGAGAGAGCAGGTTGGTCTGCTCCGTAATATCCGTGATCACGGTGATGATTTCAGAGATCTGTTCCGATGATTGGGCGATGGCATGCATACCATTAACCGTACTGGCAACTGATTCAGTACCTTCATTTGCCGCTTTAAGAGCGTTGTTGGCAAGTTCCATAGCTCTTGTGGAGGTTGTCCCCAGCTCCTGTGCGATCTGATCCATGCTGTTGACAGCCTGAGTAACCGCAACGACCCGCTCGCCCTGTTTTTGGGCGGTTTTCACAACTTGGGATCCGGTATCACCCATTGCCTGCACACGTTCGGTTGCGGTGGAGACCTCTTTTTGCTGACTGTCGGAGGCATCCGTAATCGTTTGCATGCTCTCGACCAGATGTTCAATTTTGCTGCTGGAGGTCGTCGCCGCCGCACTTTGGGATTCCGCCAGGCCGGCAACTTCCTGGGCCGTAGAGCGCATATCTTCCACGGTTTGCTGCACTTTTTGCATCTGTGCGGCCTGATTCTCGGCCCGCTGCTGATTGGCACTGGCGCGCTGGTTAACGTTGTTTGAATAGTTGGCCACGTTTTGTGAAGATTTATTAACCATCCGAAAGGCTTCATTCAGCACTTTCATCATTTTATTAAATTCCCCGCCCATGAGGCCAAGTTCATCACTGCTGACCACCGGAACCACGACGGTCAAATCGTGGTTCTGAGCTGAGGTGTTGATTGAGCTCGCAATGCTGCGGATGGGATTGGCAATGCCTCGAGAGACCAAAAGCCAAATGAGAGAGCCGATAACAGATGTAATGCCAATAATAATCCAGAAAAAGGTTTGGTTTTGTTTACTTAAAGAGCCGAGCTTAGTGGCCGATGCCAAGAACTCATCTTCATAGGAGCCTGCACCAATGACCCAGTCCCAAGGGGCAAAATACATAACCCGAGCAATTTTCATACGATCTGCGGTTTCACCCTTGTTTCTCCAGGGGTAACGTTCCTCGCCGATTCCACCTGGTTTCTGAGCTTTACCGGTGTCAACAAGAGCTTTAACAAATAATCTTCCGCTACTGTCTTTAGCTTGAGAAATATCAGCTCCATCTCGAAGACCATTTTTAGAAATTACATAGTGCCCCTGGCTGTTTAAAACCCACAAGTAACCGGTTGTCCCGATTTTAATGTCATAGATCGCTTTGCGAAAGCTTTCAACGTTATCTTGAGGTATGCCGATTTCGAGCATCCCGATAACTTGATTGCGGCCATCAAAGATCGGCTTATTTATGGTGAGATAAAATTGTTTCCCCATATCGACTCGGCCGGTAGCGGTCAAACCACTAAGAATCGTTTTAATCGTCGGGTTGAGGTTGCCATCGGAGAGCGTCGAAGGAGTATAGCTGCCAATTTGTCTTAAGCCATCTTTTTGGAGTACGTTTGTGGCGATGCGCACCATGTCTCCCTTGGTGTTCATCCGTTGAAAAATGGTGCAGGACGAGTTGCCGAAAAGGTTTTGCAACTCATCGACTATCGGAACTTCAGTATTTGGGTCATTTGCCTGTCCCAGCCATAGGTTACCGATTAACATTTTCGGCAAGGCCACAGATGAAACTGCTTGATTAACCTGGTTGACAGCGTTCCAGGTTACATCCTCGCTGGTAATTCGCAGGCCTCCATTATCTTTAATGAGTTTCTGCGTGACCGCCATATTGTTCTGTAGATTTTTCTGGAGCAGATCATTTTGGGCCACGCACATATTGTAGACCCCTTCGGCTATATGATCAAGATCGGTTTTGGCGAGCTTAATACTCTCTTGGGTCGCCACCCTGATCCCTTCATTACTTTGTCGGTTGGCGATGTAGCCCAAGACCAGAAGCGGTATAAGCGTCATCAGGGCGCCGGGAATCATAAATTTTTCCCTGAGCTTAAGATTTTTTAACATGGCTGTCATCCTCTCTCTTTAAGGTTTTATTGAAATAAGCCTCTATCGCATCAGCGATATATATATCGGGTAAAATCTTGCCTGACTTACACAGCTGGATAGCCGTTTGTGCCATCTCCTTGAACAAGCAAGTTTGTGGGGCTTGGATAATGACATCCCCTCCCACGCGGGCAATTTCGGCAACCCCTTCGGCCCCATCCTGCTCCTGCCCGGAAAGGATGATGCCAACCGCATGATCCGACATGATTTCCGAGAGTGACAGCATCAACATGTTGATCGCGCCGCGACGCTCAGGAAAAGGCGATGGGTGCACCCTTAACGACAGTCTTTGATTCACCTCGACTGCGGTTATGTATTCAGAACCCGCCGCCAGGTAACAAGTGCCGCCCTCCAGAGTTTCACCATCAGTCGCCCGTTTTACGTTGATGGTGCAGTGGTCGTTTAAATAGTTGGCAAAAGCATCGATATAGGCCGGGGCCGCATAGAGAACAGCTATATAGGTAGCCGCCCAGTCTGGTTTGAGTTGGGGGATGATTTTCAGCAGGGCACTGTAACCGCCTTCGGAGGTACCGAAAACCACACTGCGCTCGATGCCGACCGCAGTTGGTTTAGGGCTGGTAAGCGGCTTTTTACGGGAGCGGAACAGACGTACATTTTTCATCTTAACGTCTGCGGCGAGCTTGACTTTATCAAGGATATTTTGTTGTTGCTCTTTAACGTCGTCGCCGTCGAGTTGGGAGGGTTTGGCAATGAAATTTATGGCCCCGAACCTTAAAGCATCAAAGGTTTTAGTTGCGCCCTCTTTGGTCAATGAGCTGATCATGACTGTTGGGGTGGGGTGTTTGATCATGATATGTTTTAAAGTCAACAGGCCGTCCATCTCCGGCATGTTGATGTCTAAGGTAATAACATCGGGTTGCAGCTTGGGGATCATTGTCAAGGCTTCTTTTCCGTTGGCAGCTTCGCCTACGACCTTGATCTGCACATCCTGATCAAATAATTTTTTGATTGCCGTACGGATTAGCCGGGAATCGTCCACAACTAGAAGTTTTATGGGTTTTGGCGACGCCTTCACAGTCGATGATATTTCATCAGAATCAGTGAGCATCTCGTTGTAACTTTGGCTGGCCGGCTTACTGCTGCCGTTTTTAAGATCGACTTCACAGTGCATCCTTACATCCTTGCAAAAGTTGTATTTCTGAATTACAGATTTTGTAGCTTGATTCATTTGTTTCAGTTGAGTTGTAGCCGGTTTTTTATATTTAAATTAAGCTGTTACTTGGAAATTATAGGCATATTGAATCATTGAAATTAAATAATTACTAAAACTTAATTTTGCTAGCTAAAACCATGCCAACTATAGGTAGACTTGCTAAAAATTCGGGATAAGTAAGTAAAAATCTTGATAGTAGCTTGGTTATTTCTAATAGGAGGGTAATTAGAGGGATCTTATAAAAGTCAAAAACTGCCTCTTACGAATCTTAAAGACTGGTCATGTTGATGGCTATTAACCCGGTAGATACCGGTTCGGGTGATAAGGGCGGTAGTGGTAATCATCGGTACTCGGAACAGGTTCTGAAGATTTGTTCGATACGGTTTTCTGGTTAAAAAACCGTGTCGAGGATTATGGATCGTTTGTGACTGATATTTTTTTTGGTTTACGGGGTGGCTGGTTAGGTGCCGGGCGGGAATTTCCTTATTTATTTCAGGGGCTTAGCTGGAAAGCTTAGAGTCATGTATAAATTATTGTTTTAATTGATAATTTATTGACGATCTGAAAAATTGGTGGTATATGGGAAACTTAGGTAGAAGAAAAACAAATCTTTTTAACAATCTTTTTTTAAGAGGTGAATGACATGTACAAAATTGATCCCGAAGAGTGTACGGCTTGTGGTTCCTGTCTGGAAGAGTGTCCCGAAGATGCAATAACCGAAGGCGATGATTTCTATACGATAACCGACGCCTGTATTGATTGTGGTTCCTGTGTAGAAGCTTGTCCGGTGGATGCCATCTCCGAAGGCTAATCTTTAAGGTTCGTTTTTAAAGGTCAAGAAGGGTTGTCGCCCTCCTTGACCTTTTTTTGTTTAGTGTCTTATCAGAACATTTTCTTGTTTTTAACAAGAAAATGTTCTGATAAGAGCACTTATTTGCGGGCAAGGGCCGCGTTAGAATTCCAGTGCTAGTTGCAATGTCAGTGTATCGGCATTTTCGCCGGTGCCACCATCTTTTTTATCATAATCTTCATCGTGGGCGTATTCTAAGGCCAACGAAAGCCCATCGATCAGGCCGACGCCAACGGTGCCCAGATAACGCTCTTCGGGGAGTTCGAGGGCCAGAGCTTCATCGCTGCCCTGATAGGCCAGGGCGACGACGGTTTCATGGCCGGCGATCTCGAAAGTATAGCCCAATTCGATATTCCAGGTTTCCGGTTCGGCTCCTGCCCCTTTAAAATCAAGCTCAGCGAGTTCGAATTCATCAGTTGCACCCAGATATTCGCCGATCAGGGTCAAACCCTGCCAGGAAAAGATGGCGTGGGCGGTGATGCCGGCGACGTAATCTTTAATGTCACCCGGCAGGGCATCGGTCAGGCCATCTGAATCACCGATACTGTTGATCCAGCCCATGCCGACATCAAAGTTAAAGTTTTCATTTTCGAAAGCGTAGCCCGCGTTAAGGCCGAAGCACTTGATTTCGTCATCGTCTCCGCTTTCATTAATGTCGCCGTTAAAGGCATAGGCTCCGGCGTAGATGCCGTTGAAATCCAAGCCTAAAACAACGGCACTTTCCCGGGTTTCACCGAGTTCCAAGGTCAGGGGATCGGAGATCATATGGCTTTCAAAGTTGCCGAAAGGGACATATAGCTTCCCGGCCTGCATGTAGAGCGGGAAATGTTCGGTATTGCCGAGGACAATGTAAGCTTCATCAACGTCGACCGGTTCGGTATCATCCTCTTCCCAGAGGAGCAGGATATGGGCTTTGACGTATTTATGGAGATCGATATCGATATCTAAGGCCATGGTCGCCAAGACAATATCACTTTCGTCGTTACCATCGTAATCCTCGGCAAAGCCGACTTCAATTTCGACCAGGCCGCCGATGCTGATATGTTCTCCCAACAGTTTCAAGCCTTCACTAAAGTGGGTGAGCTGCTCTTGATCATTGCGGGTTTTTTCGAGAGTTTTCTCCTGTTTTTGCAAATGTTCACGATTTCGTTCAAGGTCTCTTTTGTGCCCGCTCAAGCGCTGGACATTTGATTGGATATCCTGGCGCTGGCCGCTTAACTGTCTCTGCAGGTCATTGAGCTGACGCTCTAAAATATCAATTTTCTGCTGCATGGTTTGCGCATCCCCGGCAAAAGCCGAAGCCGTAAAGAGAAGCAGACTGATTACAATCAGTGGTAAAATTATATGTTGTTTCATCGAGTTATTTCCTTATCCTAATTGTTTGATCGATTATTTATGTTGACGCCCCGACAGACGAACTTTGCCACTGTCAACGGCTTTAACCCAGATAACGGCATCTTGTGAAAGCTCTTTGCCCTGATGCTTGGTCTCGGGGCCGACACCTAAAGCGCAAAACCCCCACCAGCCGGCTTTCGGCATCGCGAAGGTGAATGTGCCGTTGGCATCGGCTTTGATAGCCAAAGTAACAAAAGAGTCTTGCGGGGCTTCAACCTGGGCTTCTACTGCAAACCGGTTACCGGCCATATCCGGTTCGTGGTTCATGTATTCAACCTCGATTTCAGCAAAAGGAACCGGTTCGCCGGCGCTTTTGACAACCCCCTGAAAGACATTTCCGGTCCACTGAGCGTAAGGTTTGGCCAAAGGTACGATTTCGGCAGGCAGGCCGATCTCGGCATCCCAGTCGGTCGGCGCTCCGGCGACATTAACGATCATCTTGGTGCACTGCTGAATGTAAATATCTTCCGAACCTTCCAGGTATGGGGCTGGAACCAGGCAGAAGACAAAATCGCCCAGGCCTTTCAGGCGATAGCTGGTCAATTCAAAAGCCTTGCCGCTGTTGGAAAGACTGGTCCAGGTGATCGGTTTGAGTTTGTCGAGCAGGTTGGTACGTTTCTCTTTGTGGACGACAAAGAAACGTTCGGGGGTGCCCATATCCATCGTATGCCCGGCTTCAAAAGGGTGGGTGAAGACCAGTTTGAAATCAAGTTTCTGACTCTTGCTCAAAGCGCAATCGGGCGTGTAGAGCATTTGGAAATGGGCCATGGCCGGGGTCGCAATGGCGAGAGCCAGCAGTAATGTTGCCAACCTAACTAATTTTTTCATCATCTTTTCCTCTTTAAGGTTAAGGGTTATCGGATTTTTCAAGTAACTGCTTCACTATGCCGCAAGGCGGGGACTGGGTTTAACGGGAGTACACGGTTGTTAAAAACATGCGTAGTGTCAAATAATTATGCATACCAAGGGTATCCGGCAGCCTGTCCCCCTCGAATAAATGACTGCCAGGTTGTTCGCCGATAGGTGAACGTTCTGATGCAGGAATTTAAACGGAACGAGCGAGCGAAGCAAAGTTCGCCGCTGTTCGTTACAACTTAACTTCTGAATTGCAGGCACCTCAATAATAACGGTAACCTATTCGGTGATTTCACTGCCCTCAATCTCGATTTCATGGCCCGGGCCCGCGTCGAATTGAACCTTGTAGGGGCCGCTTGGCTTGTCGAACGTAAACTCACTGTCGGCGTTCATCTTGCTTTCAATTAAAGGTTTGTCGTTCTTGTCCAAAACCCGCATTGTCACCCCGGCGGCCGAAGAGCCGTCGGAAAACCCACCTTCACAGGTTATGGTTCCGTCTCCGTTATCAAAACAGGTGCATAACGGGGTGTGGGCCATGGCCGAGCTTGCAATCAGCAACGCCAGCAGGGCCGCCAGGGTAAACAATCTTGTTCTTTTTCTCATTTTTTTCTCCTCCTCCTTGTTTATTTGAGCTTGAAATTTATTTGCCATCACAATGATAGTTCACTGATCCTAAGTTTTATGCCCGCAAACTGCCGGGATTGGGGTCATTGCTGGTGCAAAGTGCGCCAGCACCCCAGCTTTGACCCCATTTATGTTGGCGCAGCAAAGTTCGCCGCTATCCTCTGTAACTTAACTTTTGAATTTCCTGTTTCAGCGCATATAATCCGGAATTTCGTGATCTTTAATCATGGCCGTAAGCAGGGTAATAACCACGGCAATTGCATAGAAGATCGCCATCGCCTGCCAGCCGTTAAGGCCTAAGGCTGTGCCACCGCTAAAGATGAGAGTCGAGATCACAACCCCCATTGCTATAGGGATAATCAGTGAAAAGAACATCCATTTCCAGGAGTTGGTCTGCAATTTGATCATAATCATGGTCGCCAGACAGGGGGGATAGAGGGCCATGAAAAGGATAATCGCTAAGGCGTGCAGAGCCGTCATGCCGGACTCGACATCAGCCATCCTTTTTTCCAGAGTATTATCGACTGCAGTGCCGGTTTCCGGGGGTTCGTAGAGAGCGCCCAACGTGGCGACGGCACTCTCTTTGGCCGCGAGACAGCTTAAGAGGGCGACGTTGATACGCCAGTTAAAGCCGGCCCACCGGGTCGCCGGTTCCAGAGACCGGCCGATGCGCCCGAGAAAACTGTTGTGAATCTTATCCTGTTTGATCTCCCGGCGCAGGCGTTTCTGAGTTGAGAGGAGTTTGCGCACACCCCGGTTGATCTTTTTAGCTTTTTTGTCTCTTTTGGGTTTCATAAAACTGTAGTAGAGCGGATTTTTCTCTTTAAACTCCTCGCGGATCGTTTTTTTCTTCTCTTTATCTTTGCCCGCTGCGATATAGGCATTTTTGTAATCTTTCCAGTACTGCATCAGCGGGAGTATCTGGTCTCTTGAGAACTGTTCGCCAAAGTCCTGTTCTTCAATCTGGGATTGAAATTTTGTCAGAGCTTGTTCAACCTCGTTTTGAAAATGGATTTCACGCTCCGCAGTTAGACCGGGGAATTGGAGGAGGATATAGACAACAATAGCGACCGCGACGACGATCGAGGTGATCTTTTTGACATAGAGCCAGACCCTCTCGCAGGCTCTCAGCAGAACCCCGCGAAAAGTCGGGAGATGATAGCGCGGCATCTCCATGACAAACGGGGCGCTCTCTTTGCCCTTTAAAACTGTCAGGGTCAGGACTTTGGCGACCGGCAGGGCGATGAAGATGGTAATGGTCGAGATAAAAAGAAAAGCGATGGTCTTATGCTCGGGGAAATAGATGCCGATCAAAAGCAGATAAAAGGGGGTTTTAGCCAGGCAATTCATCAGAGGAGAAATCAAAATCGTGGCAAAGCGGGCTTTTTCGTCGGCGATACCTTTGCAGGCCATAACCCCGGGCACACAGCAGCCGCCGACAATGACGCCGCTTAAAATAAGCGGCAGTGTCGATTGACCGTGCAATCCGAAACGGCGAAAAACCCGGTCTAAAATAAAGGCCATTCTCGGCATATAACCAACATCTTCGATCACAGCGATGAGGGCAAAAAGGATAAAAAATATCGGCACATAGTTGAGCAGACCATTAACACTGTCGACAATCCAGAGGGCTAAGCCCCGCAGATGTGATTCATCAATAAAACCGGAGGCGGGCAGCATCTGGTCGACGATTTGGCGAAATTTGGCCAGCAGGGGCCAGGTGTAGTTGGTAATATTGTAGCCTTGAACAATGGCTAACTCATAGAGGAGATAGACGATTCCCAAAAGCAAGAGGGGGCCGAAATAACGGTGACAGGCGATTTTATCGATGCGGTTGGTCAGGGATTCCTGCTTTTTCGCAAGCACCTTTCGGCGCACGGCCGCCCGGTCGATGACGTTGGCTCGCTGATGGCGTTGTATAGCGATAAACCCTTCCGGGGTTTCATCTTCAGCCGCTTCAAAACGTTGACGGTACTCTTCGATTTCGATCTCTAAAGCTGATGCCAGAGGATGAAAACGCTTAAGCAGGTTAAGGGCTTCACTGTCACCTTCCAGAAGTTTAACCGCAAGCCAGCGAGGTGAGCAAAAAGTTGTGAGAGCGGTTGCCGTCGACAGGCTTTTTTCGATTTTTTCAAGATAACTTTCGAGCGAACCATAGTCGATTCTGAAGGTATTTGCCGGGCTATCCTCGCTGCTGACAGCGGCAAGGATATCTTCTTTACCCTGACCTTTGCTGCCGACGGCGGCAACTACCGGAATTCCAAGTTGGCGGCTGAGCTCTTCTAGGTTGATCTCCGCTTCCTGTTTTTTAACGACATCCATCATATTGAGGACGAGAACCATGGGGAGACCCATCTCCAGGAGTTGGAACGTGAGATAGAGGTTGCGCTTTAAGTTGGCGGCGTCAACGACATTGATCGTTATCTCCGGTTTTTCTTCAAGGAGAAAGTCCCGGGCGACCCGCTCTTCAAGAGAGAAAGAGGTCATGCTGTAGGTGCCGGGCAGGTCGACCAGCTCAAATTTCTGCTCTTGATGCTTGAAATACCCGCTCTTTTTTTCAACCGTAACCCCGGGATAGTTGGCGACAAATTGCCGAGTTCCGGTCAATAGGTTAAAGATTGTTGATTTGCCGGTGTTCGGCTGACCCGCCAGGGCAACCTGGATTCTGTCACTCATAAGAGATCCACCTCGATACCCCGAGCTTCGAGATGCCGGATCGAAAGATACTGGTCATCGACTTTGAGCTCTATCGGGTCAACCAGAGGGGCATTTCGCACCACTGAAACTATAGTGCCGGGAAACAAGCCCATGTCCAACAGGCGCTGGCCGACCGGGCCCCGTACCCGGATCTTTTTGATTTTGCAACTAAAGCCGGGGGTTAATTCACTGAGAGTCATATCTTCCTTTTACAGTATAATTTAACGTAATGTTAGTTGTGCCAAACATTGCCGGTAAAATTTTTTTAGTGCCTTACAGAGCACCTGTTTGCGAGTAACGTTAGCATTAGCTGACTACAACCTTTTCCGCCATACCCCGGCCCAGTATAATCCGGCTCTCCTCAACCGCGAGAACCAGCGGCCCCCGGGAGTGGTTGGTGATCACTTCAAACTCGACTCCGGGTACCAGACCCATCGCCGCAAGCCGGGATTGTAAAGCCTGACCTGCATTAATATTCAATAATCTTAAATTTTTGCCGCATCCGGCCGTACTGAGAACCATTTCCACCTCACTAAAGCTTAAAGAGAGTGCTTTTTTTGTTAGTGATAATTATTAGGATTGCAAAACAAATATTTATAGGGCGGCTTCTATATGTGATGACAAAGATATTGTCAAGTTATTTTTATCGCTTGATATCGTATTTCTCTTCAGAGACGGGCCATCAGCCAGCGATAAAGCGGCATGATAGATATTACTGTCAGAATTACTGCGCCAGCCTGCTTTAGCGGAAGGGGGATTATTTCGGCGGCTTGGCCTATGGTTTTTTTGCTATACCTAAAAACTCTTGACGAAACAAGTCCTTCAGAGTAAATAGCCCTTAAGTTAGTCGTCCCTAAAAAAGTATTATCTATGAAATACGAGAATATCTTCAGGAGCGAAAGCGGGCTCCACTTAAAAATGATGAAATCACTATTTCTGATAACTATTTTTTTCTTTCTTTTCTCCTCTATCGGATTTTGCCGGGATGAACTCGGCTTTAAGTGGCTTGAACAGGTCGGCCGGGGGCGTTCAATGAGTTCTTCGGCCGGAAAACATGGTGGTAATAGCAAAAACAACGGGAAAAAAATGGCGGCCATGATGAAAAAAGCTGCGGAAAATAATCGGGGCAAAAAAAAGAAGAAGCGTCCGGCCATGTCGCGTCCGGCAAAATTCTTTCTCCAGGCGGGCCAATTTCAAGCCCCTGATAATCAGCTTATGCCTTTATATCTGGCTGATACCTATTGTTTTATTCAGGTTCCCGACGGCACTATCCATGAACTCCATCCTGAAAAAAAAGCGTCCGGCTATAAACTTTATGACGAGGCTCCAAGTTGGACTGCGGCTCTGGGCCATTTAAATGATGCTCTGGAGAAGCGGGTTGCAGAAAAAGTCCGGGTGACGCCGAAAACCGCGCCCCGAATTCTGCTTACCGGTTCGCCGGTGGTCTTTCCCAACTGGAAAATTCCGCAACTGATAGAAGAGACCGGTGGGGCGTTGGTCTGTGATGAGCTTTGCACCTCAAATCGCTATCTTGGTGACATGGTGGCTCTCGATGAAATGATGACCGGAGATATTTTGCACAGTCTCGCGGATCGTTATCTGCAGCCCTGCACCTGTCCGGTTTTCTCCTCCACCATCGACCGGCGTGAAAAATTATTACAGATGATTATAGATTATCGGATCGAAGGCGTGGTGCATCATATTTTGAAAGGTTGTCATCCCTACGATGCGGAGTTGGGTGTGATTGAAAAGGAGCTCAATAACAAAGGTGTTTCCCAATTGAAAATTGAGACCGACTATAACCCCGAAGATACCGAACAGATTCGCACCCGTATGGAGGCGTTTATTGAAACATTAAAGGGGCGAAGAGGATAAAAATGGCCTGTTTTCTGGGAGTTGATATTGGTTCTACGACCACTAAACTGGTTCTGATTGAGGATGAGGAAATTCTTGATCGCCGGGTGGTTTCTACCGGGGTCAACTGTGAAGAGACTGCGCATCAGGTGTTGGCCGATATTTTACAAGATTGCGGTAAGGAGAGAGCTGAAATCCTGCGGGTAGTGGCGACCGGATACGGCCGGCGCTTGATCAGCTTTGCTGATGATGTGATCAGCGAAATCACGGCCAATGTAAAAGGCACCCTGCATTCATGTCGAGATCTTGATGGCGGCGTCCGTACCATCTCAACATTGGCGGTCAGGACAGCAAGGTTATCTCTCTGGACGCGCACGGGGTCACGAGAAACTTTGCCATGAACGATAAGTGCGCGGCCGGTACCGGAAGATTCCTCGAAACGGTTACGAGAATTCTGGAGATCAATGTGACCGATCTGGGCCCGCTCGCTTTGGCCGCAGAGGTTCCGATCAAAATGAATTCAACCTGCGCGGTCTTTGCCGAAAGTGAGATTATCTCACTTATTGCGCGGAAAAAAGATCCCGCAGAAATTGTCGCCGGAGCCCATTTCTCAATTGCCAGACGTATCGCCAGGATGGCGCGGCGCATCGGTATCGAAGACAAGTTGGTCTTTGACGGCGGCCCGGCTCTTTATGGCGGAGTTTTTGTGATCTGGGTCAGATACTTTGTTTTTAAGGCGTTCTTTTTTTATCCAGTCGAATATCAGCGTGATAATCGATGATTTTTGCTAATTCAATCTTGTTGAATTCAGGGTGGATGGGGTTTATAAGGAGATTACAGGATTCAGGGGCGGATATTGCCGGGATTTTCAGAATCAGGCTTTCAACTGAAAGCAACCAGTTCGTGCCGATTTTTTTTAACTCTTCCGGTGCGGGATAATTGTTCCAATTCTCTGGTAGATGTTGGATGTCAACTTCTGAGATGCTTACATCGTTCGCAAAATTTAAAAATGCGATCTTTAAGTCGCTGAGTTCGTCTTCAACCGCCCCGGCTTTAACAATGTATTCCAGGATTGCCAACGGGATCGATTCGGAGGCATATATAACCCGGTATCCGGGATAGTTCCAGCGTCCGCCGTACAGAGCAGCTCCGGTTCCTGAAAGATCATTTATAAATTGTTTTTTGCCGAGGCGATAAGCATTCATCAGGCAACGATTCCATGTTGAATCTGTCCCATAAGATTACGCACCAGATCGCATCCGGTTCTAAACTTTAATAATTCAATCGGCGTTTTTTTGCTCAGGGCTTTGTTGGGTGCTTTCAGCCATTTTAGAAATGTATCCCGGTCATTGAAAACCTCAATTCCCAGTTTTATAATCTCTGCAAGTTGAATAATATTTTCCGAGGCTACGGGATTTAATTTTTTACTGTTATCGTATCTCTGGAAAGTTCTCAAAGAGATGGCTCCTATATCGGCCAACCGCTTCTGGTTGAGTGACAAAAAGCTGCCGATATGGATTAATGCTCCTTTGCTTAATCCTTTCTGGCTGGTATTGATAATATCAAGCGGATTTTCAATGTGAAGACTTGCTAATTCATTACCTAGTAGAGCGGCAATTTGTGTGGACATTACTGCCTCCTGAAACCATTTACTCTTTTTTATGCAGTCTAGCGCCAATTGACGTTAATGTCAAGTCATGTGGCAGGGCCAGGCGTGGTCAAAAAGATTAGGTGTATCAATTTTTGTTTAGCCAGTTTGTGACTTTTTACTGAGCAGGGCAACATATCTGTGGCTACGCCCCAAAGGTTTTTTTCACTTTAACCTTCAGGGTTAAGCCGCGAGGCCGATTTTTTTGGCGATGTGAGAGGGCAGGGCTTCGAGCAGGGCATTGAGGCCGCGGTCGGCATTTTCGCGCACGGCTTCTTCGGCCCCTGGGCCGTCACCTTTTTCCAGGGCGGCAATGATCTCATCATGGTCTCGCCGGATATAATCAATATTGATAATCGCGGTAGCCATAAAGCGGAAACGCAGGCAACGCTGTCCTAGATCGGTGTAGATTTCAAGCATTCTCGGGTTTTTGCCGAGTTTAACGATCTGTTCATGAAATTTATTGTGGGCTCGGACAATACCCATGCCCGAGCTCCGGCCGGTTTGTACGAGGCGCAGATAGCGACGGTTAAGCCGTTTTAGCTGCATGATCTCAAGGCCGGAGACGGAAGGAGCCGCACAACGCGCCGCGTAGCCCTCTAAAACTTTGCGGATTTCATAGTAATTATTGATGTCACCGGCGTTGAGTTCGGCAACCGATACCCCTTTACGGGGTTCGACAACCAGAAAACCTTCCGCTTCGAGTTGGTAAAAAGCCTCGCGAATCGGAGTGCGACTGATACTTAATTGCCTGCTCAAGCCAATCTCGGTGATTTTTTCTCCCGGTTTCAACTTGTGGTGAACTATTTCATTATGCAGATAGGCGACGACTTTTTCTCTCAAAGTAAGTCTTTCGACCTGGCTGGATACTGTTTTTCTCATTTTTTTACTCCTTATTTTTTTGTTTTAATTATCGATTTGCTGAGCTTTGATCTAATTGCTTGAGCAGTTTTTGCGCCTTGGTACCGGTGTGCGGACAACGGCAGGCTCTTTTTAATATCGCTGTGGCGTAGCCATACTCTTCGAGGTTGATAGAGCAGTAGGCCATCATCATCAGAGCCTTGCCGTTTGCCGTCGCAGTTAAATCGTCAGCCTCCGCGAAAGCATCACAGGCTTCGGCATAGCAGTTTTGCTCGTAGAGTATCTGGCCCTTAAGAAACCAGAGTCCGGCGTCGGGCTGTCTCGACAGGGCTTTTTGTAGAACCGCCAAAGCGGTTTTGTAGTGGTGTGCGGCGAACCAGGCCCGAGCCAGTTTTGCCTGATATTTAGCTAAAGGCTCGCGGCGGCATAGACAGGCGTAGTTTTCGGCTGCTTTGACCGGAGCTCCGATAGTCAGGTAGAGATCGCCCAGGAGTTTCAGTTCTTTAATCTCCAGGGGTTGCAGATAGCCGTAGATTTCCAGGGCGGCGGTGGCTTGACGATAGTTATTTTTCTGGAGCTCGAGTTGGGCCAGCAACTTCCACCAACGGGCTTTATTCTGATCGTTGGCCAAAAGCCGCTTGATAAGTTTTAAGGCTTTATCGGTCTCATTGAGATCAAGGCAGACCTGGAGGTAGGCCTCGATCCATTCACTTTTCGGGGGCTTGCCCGAATCGGCGATGAGACGTTCGAGCAGAGGCCGGGATTTTTCCGCCTGCCCGGCGAGGAGATAGCCGATGGCGGCGTAGTAAAGTCTGGTTGGGTGTTGTTCTTTCCCCAGTTCATAAGCTTCAAGCATCGCGGCTCCGGCTTGTTCATAAAGTTCGAGGTCGAAACAGCACTTCCCCAGGTTTTGCCAGGCCGCCGTATAATCGGGATTAAGTTTTGTGGCGCGGTGATAATGTCTTTTTGCCTCTTTGATTTGATTGAGGCCGGTGTAGGCGTTGCCCAGAGTGAACTCAATCAGGTAGTGGGATTTTTGCGGCTGTTTTACGAGATAGTCCGATAGTCTGCCGACTGCTTTTTGGTATTCTTGTTTTTGCATCTCCTGCTGGGCGTTGTAGACCAGCCGCTTCACTGTTGCCGGGATAGCCTGCAGCCCGGCCGCCGCTGAAACCGGCCAGGCGAGGATGAAAAAGAGCAGCAAAAAGAGATATGTTAGTCCGTTTTTCATGATTAAAATCTTAATGAAGGTTAAACTCAATGGTCGTGACCACCCAGGTCGCCACTTTATTTCCTTTTACAGTGCCCGGCGTGAATTTCCAGGAGGGCAGGGTTTTGAGGACGCTCTTGTCAAACATGCCGCGCGGGTTACTTTTAAGGATCGTAATATCGCTGACCCGACCCTGATTATCGACCAGGAACTTGACTCGTACAGAGCCGGAAATGTTGAGTCGGCGGGCCTGGAACGGGTAGGGTGGTTTAAGTTTGAAAATCGCCAGGGGCTGTTGGTCGATTTCTCCCTGCTCATAACTTCCCCGGATCGGGGCGGTTGTCGGGGGCGGCGGGTCGACTGTGATACCGCTCATAAGTTTGGGATTAACCGCAAAATTTAAGCGGGGAAGAGGTTCCAGGGTTAACTGTTTTTTGTTTGGCACCGGTGGTCTATGGGCTTTCGGTGGTATGATCTTGGGCTTCTCTTTGGGTGGCTCTGGTGGTTTTTCCCGGGGAGGAATCTTTGGTTTTAGTGTCGGAATGCGTACCAGGTTGACCGCCGGAATCATGGTTAAAAGGTCACTGCGGTCATGGTTGTGTTTCATCAGGCGGGGGAGCAGGACAAATAAAATAAGGTTTGCGCTAAGTGCGGTTATGGCAATAAGGAGTAAACGCCGCCCAGAAAAATTCAAATTCAAATTTGCCATAAAGTATCTACTCCGGTCTCCGGGCGGCAAGACTCACACTTTTGGCACCGGCAAGACGGCATTGATCCATCACTTTAATGATGACACCGGCCTGACTTTGCTGGTCGGCGACGATGATGACGCCGCTTTTCGGGTTCTCGGCCAGAGCCCGAGCGATATGACCTCGAACCATGCGCACATCAACTTGGCGGCGATCCATAAAAACGCGGCCGCTGTCGTCAACCCCGATGAGCAGGTTGCCCTGCTCTTTAAGTTCGGCGGTTGAGGCCACCGGTCGCTGCACTTCGATTCCGGTCTCCTTGACGAAACTTGTAGTTACGAGAAAAAATATGAGTAGGAGAAAGACCAGGTCGATCAAGGGGCTGATGTTGATCTCCTGGGTGTTATTATTGCTATTCTGCCCACCCCGCAGGGTTTGTCTGACATTGATCATTGTACTTGCTTCCTGTCTAAATTTTCTGTCATTTCAAATCTTCTCGATTTGGGGACATACCTCCAGGCCGGGCTTTCACCCTAAAGGGCACAAGAGCCCGTGACGGGCTGAGCTGTGCCCCCCTCGAATAAATGACTGTCAGGTTGTTCGCCGGTAGGCGAACGTTCTGAAACAGGAATTTAAACGGTACGAGTGGGCGAAGCAAAGATCGCCGCAATCCTCTGCAACTTAACTTCTACTTTAAGCTTTTCTAATCTGGCGTTTCAAGATTGAAACCATCTCGGTTAAGTTTATCTCCAGGCGCTGGGCTCGGCGTTTAAGAATAGTACCCAGGAAAAAACCGGGAATCGCGACTAAAAGCCCGCTTTGGGTCGTGATCATCGCTTCCGAAATGCCGCCGGCCATGGCCTTGGCGTTGCCGGTGCCGAAAATCGAGATCACATTAAAGGTTGAGATCATCCCGCTGACCGTGCCGAGAAGGCCGAGCAACGGGGCGATGGCCGCCAAAACCAGAATGACGTTTAATGATCGCATAAGCCGCGGCCGTTCCCGGTTGAGGCTGTTTTCCAGGAGGCTTTGATCAATTATTGGATGGCCGGTGCGCCGGCGGAGAAAATTTGTAATGAGTCGGGCTCCCGGGGTTTTGGTTGGGCTCTTTTCCGGCGCCATCCGATAGCGCAGGCAATCGATGGCCTGAGCTATGCTAATCTCCTTTTTTGTGGCCTGGCTGAGAAAAAAGAGACGTTCGGCAATCAAGACCCACATCCAGAGCGAAAGCAGGAGGATAGGCGCCATGATTGGCCCGCCCTGAGCAAAATATTCCATAGTTGAAGTAATCATTTATCAATACCTACAAACGAGAGCTCCCGGTGTATAATGTTGATTAAAGCAATCGCTTTTTCCTCCATGTCGCCGACGATATGGTCAACCCGGCGGCGCAAGAAGGTATGGATTAAAAGAATCGGGATCGCTGCGGCCAGGCCCAGCATGGTCGTGACCATGGCTTCTGAGATCCCCCCCGACATGACCCTGGGATCACCGGTACCGAAGAGGGTGATGGCGTGGAAGGTTTCGATCATCCCGGCAACGGTGCCCAAGAGACCGAGCAGGGGGGCGATGGCACCGAGAATATTTAAGGTCGGAAGATATCGTTCAAGTCGAGGCAGCTCTTTTAAGATCGCTTCCTGAAGGATGCTCTCCTGGGTCTCACGCTCTTCGCCCCGGGCTCTGAGCCCGGCTCTTAAGACATTGTATACCGGTTCCCCCCGGTGGGCATCGACAAGTTGATCACATTCGACCCACTCTCCGTTCAGGGCCAGATTGTTGATCGAATCCAGAGCCCTGTCAGTATCACTGTGAACCCGGTTAAGAAAGATGACACGTTCACAGGCAATAAGTAGAGCGCATAGGGCTAAGGCGAGGATCGGCCAGATTAAGGCGCCGCCTTTTTTTAATTGTTCTATTATGGTTACCCGGTGGCTGATCTGGCGCAGTGCCCCGCCGCCGGAAAGATCGATAATAACCGCGTCGGACTCTCCTTTAAAGTAGCGTTTCAGTGAACGGCGGTCGTGCCAGCCCGGCAGGGTTGCCAGTGCGTAAAAACTGCGGCTCTCTTCATTATAACGCAAAAGGCCGGTCTCTTGAGTGTTTTGGTAGGCGCTCAAGAAGGGGCCGAGGGTGAGGATTGAGTTGGTTTCGGGGGTGCCGTTGCGATCAACATAGGGGCCGGGTCGGCATCTGACTTCTCCGGCGAGTTCAATCTCTTGAAAAAAAAGGTCACTTATCATCTTAAGATCGTCAAGTCCGGGAAAGTGATTTTTATCGAGAACTTGCCGGAGTTGATCCGGGCGCTCGGGTGCAAAAGCGGTAAATGGAGATTGACGCAGTCGGGTTTCAAGGTCGCGGGCGACAACTCGAACCGTACCGGTCAGATCATGCATGTCGTTTTCATCATGGGCTTGCAACAGCCTGAGATGGGCCTCTATTTCCTGCTGGATTTTTATTGCGGCCCTGGTTTCGACGATCTCTTTTTTGCAGGTTTCGATGTCGGCTTCAAGGCCCTTGAGCGCCTCCGCAAGATTCTTGCGATCCTGGAAAATCCGCTTTCGGCTTTGCTCTTCCGCACTTTTAGCGGTCTCTCGTTCGGCTTGCGCCCGGCGGCTGATAAGGCGCATGTCCTGGGCCCCGGATGCTGGGCAAAAGAGCAAATTTATCATCAGGATGAAGGTTGTCAATGTGATTATAAGGTATCTCATGGGGCTTTAATCCTGCCGATGGGTAAACTTACCATCTCAATGGTTCGCTGTTTCAAGGAGATTTCCATCGCCTTATTGATTGGTGTTTGATAGCGCTTGTCCAAGGAGTCCCACGCCTGCTTCAGGCGATCATATTCACCGACGCTGCCGCCATCCGGAGAGCGCCAAAAAAGTGCGAGGCCGCCCAGGCGCAAAACCTCGACCATCTTTTTCTCCCCCGCGACCTCAATTTCCTGCGGGTAGACCTCGACCGTGTGCCGGTACTCAGCCTCTATCTGGAGAGCTTCCATGACCCGGCGGTATTTTTCGGCCGCCGTGATCTCGGGATCGATCAACGTCTCTTTGATCTCCAAAAGGCGTTGGTTACGTTCCGAGGCCAGGAACGGGAGGCCGGCAGCCGTCAGGTTGTCGACTTTCTCGACTACCGTGGAGAGGTAAGCTGTCAGCTCTTTTCTAAGCCGGGCACTTTCGATGGTTTTTCTCTCGGCTTCCTTCACCCTTTCCCGGATGTTGTTAAGCTGTAACCGGTTCCGTTTTTGCTCAAACAGGAGGGCTTTTCTGGTCTCCTGCAGGGCCTTAAAACGCACCGTTAGCCGCTTTTTTTCGCTATCCCAGGCATCCTCTTTTTTTTGCGTCTCCTGACGGATGGTGATTGTTTGTTCAACCCTTTGTAAACTCTGTTGGGCAGAGTCGGAGTCGGTTGCTCTGACGGAGGCGGGCAGAACCAGACACAGGACGAAAAAATAGAGCCGGATGATTCGTAACGTATATTGATGAGTCATTTATGAGATTCTTTCTTTTAAGGTTTAGAAGTTCTAATTACATTTCATATGATTTTCGACCTTGCCGACAACTTCGCTCCAGGCGCGGCGGCAGAAAAATGAGGGCAAGTTTTTCTCTTTGACCTTGGATTTGATACGGCGGGCCGCAACATGGTGGAGAAAATCGGTGAAAAAGATAACCATATCTACATGTTCCGGGATGGCTGCTTTGGTGACGTTGCGGTTTCTCGCGCACCAGTGAGTTATGCGGGTTGCGCCAAGCTTTTCCAATTTAGGTTTGATCGCTTTGATGCGGTCGGCGCCGATAATCAGTATAGACATGTTAACTCCTTTCTTTTACCCGGCAGAGCCGTAAAAAAATGAACCCTAAAGCCGGTTCGATGCCGCACCTGAGCATCTTACCTTCATAATCGTCAATAATCGGGTTTTCAATAAAACCGGCCGCAATTCTCATTGGGGCTCATTTTTTTACAGGCCCGCCACTTTTGTTAAAGGTTAATGGGATTTACGTCGATAAAACCAGTCGTAAGTCCCTGAAATCACAGTAATCAATAGGGCCAGTCCGCCTAAAGGGATCAGCAGCCAGGTATAGCGACCCAGCAGATTCCGGAAAATCCGGCCGTTATGGAATTCAAAGAGCAGGTGCCACAGCGAGATCCGGCTTTTTTTGCTGATTTTTTTTGGCATCGTCAATGATGATGTCAGTTTGCCTGCTTGAATTTCCGTCAAAGTTGGAATTTTTCCTGGTAAGGGTTGCAGGCCCCGTCGATAGTCACACCAGAATCTGGGGGTACCGTTATCGACTCCGGCGGCCGCGACCATAGCGCCGCCGAAACGGCGGCGGCGAGGGCTCTTGTCGGCGGTAAGATTTGTGACTTTGCCGGTTTCAGGCTGCCATTTAAAGAGACCACTGAACGATCCGATGAGAAGGCTGTTGTCAGCTAATGGCTCAAATACGGTGGCCCCCATGCCATGGATCGGCAGACGGTTTTTAATCGCCGAAAAAGGCTTGCTGCCATCCGGCGGGCCGTAAAAAATTCCATTTTGGGTGGTCAGGTACAATTTATTGTTTGACTTAAGCCAGGCGGCTTGGTGAATACGACCCAGCTGGTTCTTGGCGGTGGGGTTGGCCGGTTGTAACAGTTTCGGCGTTTGGATTCTGACAATTGCAATCAGGAGTGGTGGCCGCAAAAACATCCCGGTCAGGGCGATAAGGATCAGAAAAAATGAGGCATAAATGCCGAGCTTCAGATGGTAACGGTAGAAAAATTTATAGTAGCGGGGTCGATTACGCCGATATCCTCGTGTTTGCCGCCGGCGCCAGGGCACGTACCAGAGATAGAAGGCTGACAATGAGAGAAAGATTAGAATCAATCCGACAATGTCGGCAACCATGCGGCCTGTCAGTCCGAACAGAGAGCCGTCATGGAGTTTGAGCATAAAGCGAAAAAAGGGGGCGCGGGGCTTAAACCCGGGAGGTGTTTTCAGCTCCCGCGCCCCAAAAACCGGAGATTGTTCTGAGAGAGGTGCAACAAAACAGTCGGTTTTTGTAAAGACAAAAATTTCCTGGTCGGTCTTCAGAAGGTCGATAATTTCTGTTTTTTGGAGTTCGGGATTTTGCACTGCCTGCCAGCGAGCAAGATCCGGAGAACAGTAGTAAAGTCCATTCCTCGTACCGGCATAGAGCCTTATCGGGTTGTGGTTTTCAACCAGGAGCAGGCAATTTGTATCCCGCAGGTAGGCAGATGCGGGCAGGCCGGAACTCATCGGCGTAAAATTGCGTCCCGCGTTCCGACTCATCCAGACTCCATCCTTGCCTGCGACATAGATCTTTTCGGGTTGTTGTTTGGAGAAGGCTGCGTCCCGCAAACTCCAGCGATTCCAATTTCTAAACTGGTAACTGTCAGGCATCCAACCGAGTGGCAGAGAGAACCCCTGCAACAGGGTTGGATGATTGAGCAATATGCCGCTGACACCCATCCCCAGAAAATAGACCAAGGCTATGAGGCCTAAATACTTATGGATAAAGCGCGAAAACAGGAAGATTAGTTTGAACATCGGGACGTGCCTTGTTTTGCTGGTTTACTTAATGTCAAAGGTAATTGTGGCGGTATAGTGCTCTTCGATGCACTTGCCCACGTATTCACCGCTTGCAGGCAGCTTTTTATCGACTTTGATGAGTTGGTTGCCGTGGTGGAGAATACGAACTTCAGCTATACCTTTGGCATCGGTTTTGGTTGCAAAAGCGAAATCATCGACATTGGAAAATCCGGCGTAGGTTGCATGGACCCAGCAGAACCGGGCGGCCTTGCCATTGAGTAGAACTTTTATCTTCAGGGTGTCGCCCGGTTTGAGGTTGTAGGGGTTCTGCTGTGGGATGATCTCCATTTTGTCGCCCAAGACTTGAGCAAAAGCATCATCTGTGGTCTCGCCGACGTTGATCAGGGCTTTGGTGTATTGCTCGTAGTAGAGGCTTAAGAAGACATTATCGAGTCCGGTCATCGGTTTTAGATGGTGGCTGGGTCGGCCCTTTTCCATATTCATCGTATAGTAGCCGGGGTTTAAGGCGGCACTTATGATATAGGCTCCAGCCTCTTTGAACTTGACTGCGGTTGCCAGAAAACCGCCGGGATTGGGTTTGAGATCCGTGATCTTCTCACCTTTAACCAGTTGAAATTTGGCCAGGTGATCCTCTTTGAGGAAGTCGGCCAAGGGGTAGCGATGACCGTAGCCGAAAAGGGTTTTGCTGGCAGCCCCGAATTTGGGTCGGAACTTTGGCGTGAAATCGGTGGCATTAATCCACAGGGTGTGGGCTGCAGCCGCCGCCGGAATAATCAAGAGCAGGCCCAGGATAGTCATCAGTTTACATAGTTTCTTCATTTTACTTCTCCTTATAATTCTGGTTGTTGTTAGAACTTTGCTCGTAAATTTGCGTAGATAAAACGACCTCGTTCTTCGTAATTGAAGTCAGGCGATTCGTCGGCCAGTCGTTCATCGCCGATATTGTCAATTCCGACCTGCAATTCAAAGCTATCGGTTATCGATTTAGTGGCTGACAGGTTCCAGAGATCGTAATGCGGCACGTGGTTTTCATCCAGGAGCTGGCGGCCGATATATTGGTAGCGTAAACTTGTACTTAAACCTAAGCCTTCATTGGTGTAGGAGAGGTTCATATTGCCCTGATGTTCCGGGCGGCCTTCAAGGTCTTTGCCGCTCTCTTTATCTTCGGTGTCGAGATAGGTGTAGTTGGCGCTGACTGCAAAACCGTAGGGCAGGGCTGCGGAAATGTTGGTTTCAACTCCCTGAATCTCGGCTTCATCGACATTGTCCCAAGTAAACTCCTTACCGTAGCGAGCCCCGCAGTTATTGATGCATTTGGTGTCGATCAGATCTTCAATATCATTGTAGAAGTAGAAGAGCCCGGCCTGTACAAGTCTGCCGTTGTATTCGAGACCGATCTCGAAGTTGTCGGCGGTCTCGGCATCAAGGTCGGGGTTACCGTAAAAGGTATGGGCTCGAATCGCGACATAGTCTTTTGACATCTCTTTGATGGTCGGGGCGTTAAAGGCGTGTCCGTAACCGGCTTTTAAGCGCAGTTCATCCCAGAGGCGGTAGACCAGATAGACGCGGGGGCTGAATTCAGAGCCGAAAACCTCGTGATCATCGAAGCGTCCGCCGATGGTCAGGCTTAAGCGTTCAAAGAGTCTGATTTCGTCCTGGAAAAAGAGGGCTAAATGGCGGACATCTTCACCACCTTTAAGAATGTTATTTTCAAAATCTTCGAGCCGGGCTTCTCCACCTAACGTAAAAAGATGGTTTTTGAGGCCCGTATAGGTGATCTGAGCATCCAAAATATCGTCAGTAATGATATTTTCGCTCTGCATGGACGGGGTATCATAATCGGAATCAAGTGAGGTGCGGTAGGCCTTGACCGCCGTTTTGAAAGCCCCGAAACTGCCATCCCAGGTCAAGGCGACATTGTATTTTTCGAGCTCATATTCGGCTTCATAGGCTGAACCCCGGCGGCTTACCGAATCCCGCCAGCGATCTTCCTGGGTGCCGCTCAGGGAAAAGGCGAAGGTCTGGTTGTCGACCGGCTGCCAGGTAAGTTTTACTTTACCCGAGGTCGCCTCTTTGCCTTCAAGTTCAGAGTAGCGCGAGTCGTCTTGATCGGCGACGTCATCTTCTCGCAGGTAGCCGGCGGTTAAAGAGATGCCGAATTTTTTATTGGGAAAAGGCCCGGCGGCGGCGAAACTGAAACTCTGCTGGTCGCCGCCGCTTTCCCCGTTAGCCAACAATCCGCCACCGATATCAACCCCGGCTCGCCAATGGTCGGCAATCGGTTTGCTGATAATATTGATAACCCCGCCTAAGGCTTCGGAGCCGTAAAGGGCTGAGAGCGGGCCCCGGACGATTTCAACCCGTTCCACATCTTCCATGGAAAACCAGTCGTTCTGGAAGTTGGAGTGGCCGATATTGGCATCGGATGCGGCAATCCGCATGCCGTCAACCAGGATCAGTGTGTGACGGCTCTCAGTGCCGCGGATGCTGATCTTTTTGCGGCCTCCGAGACCGGTGCCCAAAAGTGAAATGCCGGGGGTGTCGCGAACGATATCAAGCAGATCGGTGGCGCCCTTCATTTTGATCTCTTCGGCATCAACTAAAGTGATGGCTCCTGGGGCCTCGGAGAGATCAATTTCCGAGCGGGTTGCGGTGACTACCACCTTTTCACTCTCAATCGGAGCCGGTTCAACTTTCTCTTGAACTTCAACCGAAGTCGGGTCGATTTTTTCCTGGGCTCCGACCGGAGCCAAAAGAGCGGCACTGATAAAAACTATGAGGCTGAAAGCTGCGATTATGGTCTTTTTCACGTTCACACCTCTTGCGTATTGTTGACTTCATCGAGTAACCGGTCAGCCCATTTGTTGAGTAAATCTTCTTCTTCATCGTGCTCATCAATCTTCAAGCCGTCGATAATTTTTGTCGCCCCGAGGCCGGATAGTTTTTCTTCAAGGAGGTCGACGGCGGCACAAAAAGTATCCGGATAGCCATCCTCATCGCCGGGGCCGAAAACTGCAAACTGTTTACCCTGAAAACTGTAATTTCCCATATCATCATAAAAGTCTTCAAAGTCCTCCTGGAGGTCGCCTT
>JAYEGS010000221.1:0-12301 GCA_034659215.1 Pseudomonadota bacterium
GGAGTTGCAACCCAAAAGCATCGGCGGCTGTCAGTTCGTTGAGCAGAACCAGTTCTGAATAGTTTGCAGCCCCATAAAGTAAAAAGGTTCTGATTAAAGATTGCTTACGATCAAGGGCGGAAAAGAGGTATGAAGCGATAGATGCGATGCCCATACCACCGGCGATCAAAAAGAGAGTTTTTTGGTCGTTTTTCGATTTGTTGTCAGGATAACCATTGCCTAAAGGACCGTGAACGGCCACCGAGGCTCCTTTTTCAAGCTTGCCCAGCTGCAAACTCCCCTTACCAACAACCTTGATAATCACCTCAAACCAGTCCGCTCCCCAACGACAAATGCCAAAGGGCCGACGCAGGAGTGGATCAAAGAGGCTGTCGTCACTGCCGAGCATGACAAATTTCCCCGGTGTTGCCGCCCGACAAAAATCATTTGTCGCCTTAAGACGTAAGCGGAAAATATTTTGCGTCAGCTTCTGATTGTTTACTATTTCGCTATTAAAAAGATACAAAATCAAGCACCCTGTTTTCATTGTCGATAAATTTAAGGCCGAACGTCATTTTCTCATCCGGATTGCGTCGTGCCCAGACCATTTCGGCCTGATATTCCTGAACCTTGCCATCTGGTTCAGTAACGCGAAGGGTTGTTTTTACCGATTCTCGGGTTGTAATCTGCAGGCCGCCTTCCGATATATCAATAGTTTCTGCGGAAACGATGTCAGCGTCAACAAAAAATTCAACCTGCGCCTGAATTTCAATCCTGGGATGTTGCCGACGACTTTCATTTTGTTCGTCCATAATATTTCCTGATTACCCGAATTGGTTAAAAGAGCAGCACACTTCTTTAATAGTAGTATTTTGCCCAAAAGGTCAAAATGTTTTTTTCAATGAAATACTTCAGAAAAAAAAAGAGATAAAAAAAGGCGCCCGCAAATTGGACGCCTCAATATAAAAGCATTTTAATCTAAGTATTTAGGGGATACATTTAATGTTGTACATCATCAGTATTCCGGGGTCAGTTTATCAAGTTCAGCCAATGAAAAAACCGGACCATCAAGACAAACATATTTGCTGCCAACGTTGCAGCGGCCACATTTACCAATTCCACATTTCATTCTCATCTCCAAGGAGGTGTAGATATTCTCTTTCGAGAAGCCGAGATCGAAAAAGACCGGCAGCGTAAAGCGGATCATGATCGGCGGGCCGCAGATAAGGGTTACCGCATTATCTGAAGAGGGTGCGACATCTTTGCAGACGGTCGGGACAAAACCTTCTAATCCCGTCCAGTTCTCATCTCCCTTGTCTACGGTAACATGCATATCGATGTCATCACGTTCCTGCCAGAGAGCTAGCTCATCACGATAGAGTAAAAGACCAGGATTCCGGGCTCCGTACACCGCTGTAATCTTGCCAAAATCAGCTCGATGTCGATCATCAAGCATATATTTGATTAATGATCTGATCGTTGTAAAGGCAAAACCACCACCAACCAAGACAATATTTTTGCCTTTCAGGTAGTCAAGCGGCCAGGCGTTGCCTAATGGGCCGCGCAGGCCCATCAATGCCCCCTTTTCAAACTCGTGTAAAGCGGTGGTCACGACGCCGGCTTTCTGCACCGTAAATTCAACATAGTCAGGATCAGTTGGAGATGACGCGATGCCGATAGGCGACTCCCCTTTACCAAATATAGAAAGTTCGGCAAACTGACCCGGCAGGTAGGCGAAAGCATCCTTATCATCCTGGTTCAGGAAAGTCAGACGAAAAGTTTTGATATCCTTGGTCTCGACCTCGGTAATAATTTTTTCAACTTTAACCGGAGCGGGGATATAGGGATTTTTCTGCATAATCGTTAAACTCTCTGAAAATTAATTTAATTGAGCGATATCATTAACAATTTTTCTAATATCGGTGTTAACCGGACAGCTCATCACACAACGTCCGCAACCGACACATGAGATAGCATCGTAATTGTCAACATAGTATTTATACTTATGCATCAGCCGTTGTCGCCAACGCTGTTTCTGACCGGGGCGCGGATTATGGCCTGAAGTTTCCTGAGAATAGATCGAATACATACAGGAATCCCAAGTTCGTAGACGAATGCCGTCATCACCTTGATCCTCATCACGAATATCGAAACAGTGACAGGTGGGACAGAGGTAGCTGCAGGTACCACAAGCAAGACAGCCTTGATGAATACTATCCCAAAATGGGTGCTCAAAATTATTATCAAGCCAGGTTTTGATTTCAGTCGCCGGAATATGTGACTTGATTGCCGCTACAGCTTCGTCGGACAACTCTTTTTTACGGCTCAAAGCCTTATCATCGGCAGCTCTTAAATCACCAAAAAACTTAACCAATTTCTCGCCTTTAGGGCTTAAAAACTCCACCAGATAATCATCATCGAGTTCCGAGATCAGGATATCAGCACCTTCAGCTTGAGCCGGATGGCCGCCGACCGATGTACAAAAACAGGTCGAATATGGGGGCCGGCGACAAGCCAGAGCGATAATGGTGGTTCTCTCTCTCTTGTCAACGTAGTAAGGATCGCTGTACTTATCCTGGTCAAAAACCATGTCGAGGAGTTTGAAGCTGCGAACATCGCAGGGGCGAACCCCGAAAAGAACCATCTCTCCATTAGTTTCAGATTCTTCAACGAGCTCACTGCCGCGAGCCGTTTTGGTATAGTGCATCAAGGTTTCAGTTTGCGGAAAAAAGAGATTTTTCGGAGCGTTAACCGTATTGGCATAATCCAAAAACGGGCTCTCCCCTTTCTTTAAAAACTTGAAATGAACCTTGCTGCCCTCTTTGACCGGGGCATAAACCGGTTTTTGTCCGGCTATTTTCTTGACGATTTCGCCTAACGCCGCCTTTTTGATCAGTTTTGCTTCCATAGTTGATGCCCTCGTGAAAAAGTTTTCCAACTTTTCACGCTATTATAGTAATTTCAGTGACTTGATAAGAGGTACTGGATCAATATTATGCAGGCCGAACCAGTTTTCAGGCCCTTCAAGACCCATGGCCAAAGCTAGTAACTCAGTGAAATAGAAGGTCGGTAACTGCACATCTTCATGAGCCCGCATATCAAGATTAGCCATACATAACGGACAGGCCGTAACCAAGCAGTTGGCTCCGGCTTCCCGGGCCATACGCATGAGTCGACCCACCATATTCTCAACCAGTTCGGTTTTACTGATGGTCAGACTCCCTCCGCAACAATCAGTTTTAAAAGACCAATTGCGACTTTCAGCACCCAGAGACGTCAACATCTCATCAAGCATAATCGGATTTTCCGTATCATCAAAACCGCAAATTTCCGGGGGCCGCAACCAGAGGCAGCCATAATATGATACAGGTTTAAGCCCTTTAAGTTTTTTGACAACTTTTTCTTTCAGGGATTCGAGTCCGATATCCTGGTGAAAAATGTCGATCGGACTCCGAATAACGGCGCTGCCGCTATAATCATCGTCTAGACTTTTTGAAATATTATTTTTAAGATCACTATCTTGAGCGAGGCTGTGCTGAGCACTTTTGAAGCGGTTGTAGCAAGCTGCACAAGGGATCATAACATCAAGCCCCCGTTTTTCAGCAATCGCCAGATTGCGAGCCGGCAGAGCTACGGAGAGTTCGAAGTTGGTGCTGTGGGCCGAAGTAGCTCCGCAACAGGACCAATCGTCCAATTCGTGCAGTTTTATACCCAAAGCCCGGCTGACAACCTCGACCGACTGGCCATACTCCTTACCTGTGGAGTGCAGCGAACATCCGGGATAATATGAATAATCCAAAGAAAAATCCTCCTTCTAAAATTTAGCCGTAGAGCTAAAAATCCTGCGAATCGATTTCCGGTTTTTGGTACGCGGGGAAAAGAGAGAAAGTTTCCCTTTCAAGAACATTTTAAGCCCAACTACCACATCTTTTAAATAGGTACCGGTTTTCAGTTTATAGGTAGCGATCATTATCGGCTCATTAACACGCCCGCCACGTTTTACGGTGCCGAGAAAAGATTCGTGAAATTGAATTACTTCCCGATCATGCGGAACCACCCCGGCGTCCAGACTCATTTCTCTTAAAATATCTATCATCCGAGGAATATCAACGGCATTGGGACAGCGCGTAACACAGGTTTCACAGGATGCGCACAACCAGATGGCGGAGCTCCGCAAAAGCAGATCCCGCTGTCCCATCTGAACCATGCGGATGATCTCGTTCGGTTTGAAATCCATGGCCGCTGCCATTGGACAACCGGAACTGCATTTTTGACAATGATAACAGTTCTGCAGATCTACGCCATTAATCTGTTTATTGACATCTTCGAGAAAACTTCCCATAACAATTCCATCCTGTAAAGCTATAGCAAATAGCGTTGAACTCCGCTTCGCTCTCCACAACCGGGGACAGTTTGAGACAACACCTGAAAGTTACAATTAAACAACAATCCTATTCCGGTTC
Organism: Pseudomonadota bacterium; assembly: GCA_034659215.1. Taxonomy (GTDB): domain Bacteria; phylum Desulfobacterota; class Anaeroferrophillalia; order Anaeroferrophillales; family Tharpellaceae; genus Tharpella. The sequence continues at coordinate 4,443 of JAYEGS010000221.1, forward strand.
GAAGATAAAGGACTCTTCATCATTTTCGCGGAACGTTGAGAGGGGAGCCTCTTTGTCAAGTTCAGCTCCGGCCCGGTGTCCGTAAAGGTCGAGGTCATCTTTATCAAGTTTTTTGAGAAACTTTCTCAAATCAATCCCTTCGGCACAAACCTCGACACAGGAACCACAATCAACACAACGGCCGGCCATGTGAAACATCCGCATGATCTGGAAAACCTGATTGTCCGAAGGGTTGATCCCGGCCCCAACCCACTCGGGTTGACTCTGGTCAACGAAACAGACCTTACAATAACATGAAGGGCAGATATTGCGACAGGCATAGCAACGCATACATTTGTTCATCTCTGCCGAAAAATAAGCCCAGCGTTCGGCTTCCGGAAGAGCCGCAAAGTCATCGACTACGACAAACTCATCATCACTTTCATAGACAGGGATCGCCTCCCCCGCCATAAAATCATGGATAACCGGATTGCAAAAGCGACACTCAAGGCAATTATCAGCTGTAACTTCAATTAAAGAGAGCTCGGTTTTACCTTTGCTGGTTTCAACTTTTACCGCATCACCAGCAATCGAACCAGCAATAACCTCAAGACCATCGACTCCGGCTTCAAGTTTATTTTTGTCGATATAACCTTGACAGGGAACCCCGATAATAACCACATCTTCGCGGTTATACTGTTTCTCCTGCAAATGGATGACCAAGGAACGACTGGTACAGCCCCGAGCCACAACAGCCACAACCTTATCTGTTTTGTCTTCCGGTTTGACCCTTTTCTGAGACTCCCGGTGCTGACTTAAAGCAGAATGAACATAGATTGCTAAATTCTGTTTACAACAGGGATTCCAGACAAGTCTATCGACCTCATCGCTTGAGGTGATAAAACACGGTGCAGTCTGCAGGGGCAGGGTTCCCGTCTCATAGCCGATAACAACATCTACTTTTTTTTCATCAAGCAGACGTTTAGCCTCTTCCCTGATTTTCTCTTCTATAGGATTCACTTTAAATATTTCCTTGAAGTTGTCGTAATTAAACGCAATCGAGTTCTTTGATAAGCTTGGTCGCCGGACCAAGAGCCCGGACTTTTTCGGTTACTTCAGTAATCACACGGGCAAACTTCTCCCCTTCTGAGGCGGAGACCCAAGTAAAGATAGCACGGTCTTTCTCAATGCCGATATAGTTCAAAAAATTTTGTAAAAAAGCGAACTTTCTCCGCGCCGCAAGGTTGCCGCTGATATAGTGACATTCGCCCGGATGACAACCCGAAACTAAAACCCCGTCGGCTCCATGCTGTAAAGCTTTAACTACATAAAAAGGATTAATCCTGCCGGAACAAGGTAAGCGTATCAGGCTCACGTTGGGCGGGTATTGCAAGCGACTGATTCCGGCCAGATCGGCGCCGGCATACGTACACCAGTTGCAAACCAGAGCAACAATTCGAGGTTCCCATTTTTCCGTTTTGGTTTCTGTACTCATCATATCTCTCTTCTTGTCTTCTTAGAAAGCCATTATTTGGGCTAAAACTTGTTCATTACTAAAACCGTTTAAGTCAACCGCATTCATACGGCATGATGCAGTACAGACTCCGCACCCCTTACAAAGTACGGCATTAACCACTGCCTGACCCGCATCCATATCTACTTCAATCGCTCCGAACGGGCAGTTTTCTTCACATAAACCACAGGCCATGCAGCGTTCCGCAGTAACGAAGGCGGTTTTACCTTCGGCTTCGATAAAATCTTTGGTCAAAACCGTAGTTGCCCGCGAAACTGCGGCATAAGCTTGAACGACCGCCTCATCACTAAATTTGGGCGAGTGGGCCATACCACAGAAATAGACACCGTCAGTCGCAAAATCAACGGGCCGCAATTTAACATGAGCTTCAAGGAAAAAACCGTCATGATTGACCGGGATCTTCAACAGTCGGCTGATCTCATCATTGCCGGGATTAGCAATACTGCCAACGCTCAAAGCCAGAATGTCAGCATCAAGCTCCAGGTTTTGATCAAGTATCGGGTCAAAAATCTTAACTTTCAGGCCGCTCTTGGTTTTATTAACCTCCGGTGGCAATTCCGGTTCGTAACGGATAAAGTTGACATTGGCCTGGCGCGCCATTTTATAGTAATCTTCTTTAAAACCGTAGGTTCTAATATCCCGATAGAGGATGGTCACTTCGGTTTTCGGGTCCAGCTCTTTAAGTTTTAAAGCATTCTTGATCGCTTCACTACAGCAGTAACGACTACAATAGGGCCGTTCTGCATTACGCGAACCAACACACTGAATCATAACCACCTGTTTGCCGCCGACAACCTTATGCTCGCTTTCAACTATAAGTTGTTCCAGCTCCCTCTGAGTCACTATGCCACGGTGACTGCCATAGTGATATTCGTCGGTCTCAAGTTCGTAAGCTCCGGTCGCTACCAGAACCACGCCGTGCGTCAGCGAGAAACTCTTCTCCTCAACCTCAATTGTGGTATTGTAGTTACCGATAAAACCATCAAGTTCGCTGATTTTAGCGTTGCAAAAAACTTTGATTAAATCACTTGCCGCAACTCGTTGCAACAGTTTGGTAAGGTGCTTGTGTGTATCAAGACCTTCGAGAGTATAGTAGATATGGCGATAATTACCACCTAAAACAGCCTCTTTTTCAATAATATATGATTGTAAGCCCTGATCAGCTAAAGCCAGCGCCGCCGTGATCCCGGCTAAGCCGCCGCCGATAATCAGCGCACTTTTATCGACTGCGAGTTGGCCCGGTTTAAGCGGACTTAAATAGTGCGATTTAGCAACCGCCATACGTACCAGATCTTTGGCCTTTACAGTTGCCGCTTCGGGTTCATGCATATGCACCCAGGAGTCCTGATCGCGGATATTGGCCATCTCAAAAAGATAACGGTTAAGACCGGCCTTTTCGCAATTCTCCTGAAAAAGTCCCTCATGCGTACGCGGAGAACAGGAAGCAACCACCATTCTGGTCAAATTGTGTTCCTTGATAACTTCAGCCATACTGACCGCAGTATCCTGGGAACAGGTAAAAAGATTTTCCGCAACATAGACTACCTCAGGCAGACTTCCGGCATATTCGGCAACAGCCGGAACATCAACGACGCCACCGATATTTATACCGCAATGACAGACAAAGACGCCGATTCGCGGCCCCTGGCCCCGAAGATCGGTCTCGGCCGGAAGCACAGCGTCGGCAGTTAAGGTGCCGCGTTGATCAGCCAACAGGCCGCTGGCGCAAGCCGCCGCGCCACTAGCCTCCATGACGGTTTCAGGAATATCTTTGGGCCCGCCGAAAACGCCGCAGACGTAAACCCCTTCGCGACTGGTTTGCATCGGATTTTCCAGCGTGGTCTTGCAAAATCCATGTTCCTCCAGCTCGATTCCGAGACTTTCAGCCAGGGCTTGCGCTTTGGCCGGGGGTTGAAAACCGACCGAAAGCACCACCATATCAAACTCTTCTTCAATCAATTGACCATTTTCCAGGGCGTAGCCAAGAAGAAGGTTTTTAGACTGTTGCAGCTCTTTTATGGTTGAGGGCATCGATTTTATATACTTTATTCCATACTCATCCTGGGCACGATTGACAAAACGATCAAAATCTTTGCCGTAAGCCCTGATATCCATATAGAAAATGGTAGCATCCAACCCTTTGGCGTGTTCTTTAGCGATAATCGCCTCTTTCGTGGCATACATGCAGCAAACTGATGAACACCAGCTGTTGCCGCAGGCCGCATCGCGGGAGCCGACACACTGAATAAAGGCGATCTTTTTGGGTTCACGAGCATCGGAAATCCTCTGAACGTGGCCGAAAAAAGGGCCGGAAGCGGAAAGGATACGTTCAAATTGAATACTGGTAACGACATTTTCATAAATACCGAAACCGTACTCGCCTTTAAGCTTGGCATCGAAGATTTCGCCACCGGGAGCGGCAATAATCGCCCCGACCGCAATTGTCTCCTCGCCGCCGCACATCTCATGATCGATGGCATTAGCAATACAGACATCAACACATTGGTAACATTCGGAACAGATACCGCAGCTTAAACATTTTTCCGCCTCTTTGCGGGCCTGTTCTTCACTATAGGCAAGAACAACTTCATCAAAATTAGTTTTTCGGGTTTCCGGATCAAGTTCCGAAGGCCGAATCCGAACCTCTTTTTTAAGCTTTTCATAGTTAGCCGGCATCGCGATATTGCTTTGCCAATCCCGCTTACGTCCAGCTTTAATATCTTGGCCTGCAAGATAGCGGTCGATCGAAATCGCAGCCTCTTTCCCGGCATTAATCGCCTCAATCACGGTCGCCGGGCCGGAAACGGCATCGCCGCCGGCAAAAATCCCGCAATCTGTCGCCGCAAAAGTTAATTCATCAACATCAATCGTCTGCCAACGACTTAATGAAATACCGTCAATTTCCTTAAAAGCGGACAAATCGCTTATCTGACCGATAGCCGGGACGACCGCATCGACATCGAGGATAAATTCCGAACCTTCAATCGGCACCGGTCGCCGTCTGCCGCTCTCATCAGCTTCACCAAGCTCCATGCGCACACATTCGATGCCGATGACCTTACCTTTTTTACCCTTCTCTTTATCACCTATAATCCGTACCGGTGCGGCCAGAAATTCCATCTTGATGCCCTCGTGCAGGGCCTCTTCAATCTCCTCATCCGCGGCCGGCATCTCTTCCCGGGTGCGGCGATAGAGGACAAAAGCTTCTTCAGAGCCTGTCCGTAAGGCGGTACGCACGGCATCCATGGCGACATTACCACCACCGACTACGGCAACCCGCTTACCGAGGCAAAGCTTTTCGCCAAGATTAACCCGGCGCAAAAAATCGATGCCCTGAATATTGCCGTCAAGCGCTTCACCATCAACCCCGAGTTTACTCCCCTGATGAGCGCCAACTCCGACAAAAAGGGCATCATAGTCACGTTGCAGGTCGTTTATCGAAATATCTTTACCGATAGCGGTGTTTAATTTTATCTCAACGCCCAAAGCCTTGATGATATCGATCTCTGCCGCCAGCAGATTTTGTGGTAGTCGATAGTTCGGAATTCCCACCGCTAACATTCCTCCGGCGACCGGCAGGGCTTCGAAAACAGTTACCTGGTATCCTTCAACAGCAAGATAGTAAGCAGCCGTCAAACCGGCTGGACCGGCCCCGACAACGGCGACCTTTTTATCTTTTGCTTCTTTTATTTCAGGGATAAAGCGGGTCTCATCATTTAAGTCGAGATCGGCGACAAAACGCTTAAGATACATGATCGCGACCGGATCATCGACCTCTTTACGCATACAGGCCGATTCACAGGGATGGTTGCAGACCCGACCGCAAACCACCGGAAAAGGATTATCTCTTTTGATCAATTCCAGAGCTTCACGATATTTGCCCTGGGCGATTAAAGCGACATAACCTTGCACACTGATATGGGCCGGACAGGCCGCCTTACAGGGCGAGGTTCCGGCTTTGTCGATGGCAAAGGCGCTGGGAATGGCTTGTGGGAATTTGCGATAGATAGCTTGGCGTTGATCCAAGTTTTCGTTGAAATCAGAGGTCAGAGAGACCGGACAAACATTGACGCACTCACCACAACCGGTACACTTGTCAAGATCAACGAAACGGGGTTGGCGTTCCAGGGTTACTTGAAAACGACCAGGTTCTCCGGTCACACTTTTAACCTCGTGTCGGGTGAGAATCTCAACGTTGGGGTGGCGTCCCACTTCAACCAATTTAGGCGACAGAATACAAGCGGAACAGTCATTGGTGGGAAAGGTTTTGTCAAGCTGCGCCATAACCCCGCCGATACTGATATCTTCTTCAACCAGATAGACTTTCGTGCCTGAATTTACGAGATCAAGGGAGGCCTGAATGCCGGCAATCCCCGACCCGACGATCATAGCCGCGCCTATTTTACTCTCTTTTTGTGACACCTTTAAAACACCTCAGGATGATTATGATTTTCGCATAACGCTTTGTAGACGATATATAATCGAGCAACCAATTGAAAATGACATTGATCATCGGAATACCGAAAACCAATGTCATCGTTGCAACTACATGTGAAATGATTCCTTTAGTTGAGTTGGAAGGAAATGTCAATTGTTTTTATGTAAGTCAGCAACTTTTACCGAGTAGCAGTGGCGAAACACAACATCCACTTTATAACACATTATCCACGATTTACTTGCTTCATATGAGCAAATTATTGGACATTTAACAATCAATGTGCTATTATTCACTTTACAACATAAAACGTTAATTGTTTTTCATTCTAAAGAACCTTGATAAAATTTTCACTTTGTCAAATAGTTTACTTTTGTGGCTCTATTTCACATAGGAGGCTGTCCGAGAATAGAAATTTTTTCTCAGATCGAGGCATTTCTTTCAAATAAGCACAGGCATACACCTAGTATTCCGAGCATTATTTGAAAAAAATAACGAAGAGCTGGGGAAAAAGAGCATCCTTGGACAGCCTCCTAGAGCCATATTTGTTATAGCTATTCATATTTTGGAGGTATTGTGATGAGGCTGACGTCAATAATTCTGGCAATCTTTTTTTTGTTGGGCTCTTTTACAATCGCCGTTGCTATCGATGCCCCTTCCGGTGTCATTCTGGTAACCAAGGCGGATCCGACCACCGACCGAAAACCTTCCATCTTTATCCATTCCAAGCACGCCGACTATGATTGTGAACTGTGTCACCACGAGTGGGATGGTGAGAGTGAAATTGAGACTTGCGCTACCTGTCACCCGCTTTTCCGCCATACAGATAGTGAACATTTGCATATGGACTGTAAGGAGTGTCACAAAAGCTGGGAGATGTCCAGAGAGATTAAAGAGTGCGGAGATTGTCACGAAGACAACGATAAAGGGGGAACCCCGAATATTGTCAGAGTATCACACCGGGCCTTATGTAAACGTTGCCACCGAGAAATGGAAAAAGAGAACAAACCAACCGGCCCGACTACCCCTTGCACATCTTGTCATCAAGAAGATTGAGCTTTAAGACTATAGATCTTGTTGCAAAAGCAGCGCCGCGGTAGTACCGTGGTCATAGTATCCCGGACGACTTCCGGTGACTAAAAACCCCGATTTTTTATAGAGAGCAATAGCGGCCCGATTTGTTTCGGAAACTTCGAGATACACGGTTACCACCTGTCGCAATCGCAAAAGACTGAACATTTCGTTGAGCAGAGCTTTTGCGGTTCCCTGCCGTCGCCCTTCGGGGCTGACGGCAACCCTTAAGAGTTCAGCTTCTGGGGGGATTATCTTATAGCAGCTATAGCCGCAAATATCTGGATTGCTGGAGGATTTTGCGATAATGATACTGGAGAGTGGATCGGAAAGCTCGCCGGCAAGACTTTCTTTGCTCCAAGGATGCTCGAAAGAAGTGCGCTCTATCGCCAGAAGTTCGGGAAGATCTTCTAACGTGGCGTAAGTAAAAATAAACAATTTAGCCCTCATTCATTAGCCACGAAAGTACACAAAAATAGCACGAAAATTCTTTTGTGATCTTTCGTGTGTTTTCGTAGCCAAGCCTATCTCGTTACGAACCGCAATCGGAAGGATCGCCGGCCAGTTTTTCGAGAGCATGCGGCAAAGCCGGCAAAATAAAGCCTAGGCACTCCCGAGCGGCTTTCGGACTGCCGGGGAAATTGACGATAAGGGTGGTGCCGCGAATGCCGGCTACCGCTCGTGAGATCATGGCATGGGGGGTAATCTTAAGGCTCTCAAAACGCATCACTTCAGCAAAACCGGGCGCCGGGCGTTCAATTACCGCCATAGTTGCTTCCGGAGCCAGATCTCGGGGCGAAAAACCGGTGCCGCCGGTAGTCAGAATCAATGAAATATCAG